>JAKIUS010000199.1 GCA_021647445.1 Geopsychrobacter sp.
CTTGCAGGGAACCGTGAACGGTACCGGCAGCGCCACCTTCTGACTGCAGTTCAACAACCTTGGGAACAGTTCCCCAGATATTTTTCTCACCAACAGCACTTTTGGCATCAGAGATTTCACCCATAACTGACGAAGGGGTGATGGGGTAAATGGCAATGACCTCATTGGTCGCGTGAGCTACATGCGCCGCAGCAGAGTTACCATCAATATTAACCATCTTTCGAGACATACATAACCTCCTTGAGTAGTAAAAAAATGGTGCTTTTAACAAAAAAATCGAAGGCACCAAGCTTCATGCAGCGGACGGAGAGTTCGATCTGATTGATTCCGGTTAGAATAATCACCGGTAGTTCAGGATGTTCCGCGAGAATCAAGGGCAGGAGTTCATCGCCAGTTAAGTGCGGCATGGTGATATCGAGCAAAACCAGGTCAACAGTTTTTTTACGTAGTAATTCAAGTACGTTGCGACTGTCATGACAGCTTTGGATGTTGGTAATTCCGGCCGAGCGTTCCAGCGCCACGGCCAGCCCATGCAGCCATGCCGGTTCATCATCAACGAGAAGGACCGAAAGCTGTTGCATGTTGTTCATTTTTCCTCCGCAATAATGGGCAAACCGAGGGTCGCGCAAGTGCCTTGACCCAATTTTGAATCAAAATCGAGACGCCCGCCATGCTCGCGAACAATGCGCGCCGAAACCGAGAGTCCAAGGCCGGTTCCCCCCGTTTCGCGGCGGGTGGTGAAGAAGGGGTCGGTAATATGTTTCATATCTGCGGGTTTTATCCCTGAACCCTGATCCATGACTTGAAGCTCAACCATTTTTTTAGCAGGGTTGATGCAAGTTTTAAGCTGTAGAGAGGCGGACCTCTCCTCAAGGGCTTCGCAGGCATTAATCAGCAGGTTAACGATTACCTGCTCGATCCGTTGGGGGTTGCCATGCACCTGTGGAAGTGAGTCTGCCAGATCACAGTGGAAGGAATCGGTCGCTTTTCTAATCGTATTGTTGGCGAGACGCAGCGCTTTTTCAACGGAATTGTTCAGATCAAAATTGATGATGGTGTCGCGTGAATCGCGGCTGGCAAAATCTTTAAGATCCTCAACAATCTGCCGGATGCGCCTAGCGGCATCTTCCATTTCGTCGGTTAATTGGGGAGCGATTTCCCGAGCGCGCATAAGGCTGAGACCACCGATCCGTGTCTCGGGTTGAATTTCATTGAGTTGGTCGAGGGCATCTGCAATGAAATCGCGCAATGTCGGCATGTTTAAGAGAATCAGGCCATTAGGGTTGTTGATTTCGTGTGCTACTCCTGCGGCCAATTGTCCTAGAGAGGCCAGCCTGCTTGCTCGATCCGCTTCATTCTGCAAGCGTTTTTTTTCGGTGATATTTTCGAACAGGAGAACAATGGCGCGGTCATCATCAGGCCCATCATCGAGCCCTGCCGTTGAAATTCTAAGAGTCAAACGGTCTTGGTCGCGATTCTCAAGTACCTGTTCGTGGCTGCTTAGTCCCGGCGAGATGATGGTCTTTAGGGTTTTCTCGTCCAAATCCTTAAACAGGGGGCATGTCGCACCTTCTACCTCGGTGGCAAGCCATCCAAAGAGTCGTTCAGCACCCCGATTCCAGAGGGTGACGTTGAGATGACAGTCAAGTAGAACAATCGCCAGCGGTGTGGCTTGAAATAATGCTTCGAGGGTTTGCTTGCTGGCGGCGAGTTGTCGACAGGCATCCTCTAAGGCCAGGGTGCGTTTTTTCACTTCTGTCTCAAGTGATTCCTGGTAGGTCCGGTTCTCTTTTAACAGGCGGGCGCGTTCGAGGGATTTGCTGACAGCGTGTTCTAAAACCTGCAGATTGATAATCGGTTTAGTCAGGTAATCACAGGCGCCTCGGCGTAAGGCTTCAACGACATCGTGAATGTCCCCGGTGCCCGAGATGACAATGACCGGAATTTCATTATGGTCTTTTCTTAGTTGCGAGAGGGTCCGCAGGCCATCAATATCGGGCATTTTCAGGTCAAGTAGGATTAAATCGGGCCGGATTGTAGTCGTTAATTCAAGACCTGTAATTCCCGAGTCGGCTTCGAATACCTGGTAGCCTAGATCCTCGAGAAAAAAACGGAAGCTGCGGCGAACCAGCAACTCATCATCTATGGTTAAAATTCTAGATGTCGGTTTTTGGCTCATGGCTTCCACTATTGTTGGTGTCTGGACTGACATTTGTAAGAATAAAATATTTATAGAAGTTAAATGAAGTATTCCAAATATTAACATTTCAGCAGAAAACTGCAAGGGGAGAGTTACGTAGAGTTTGGCAATGGTCATTTAAATCGGAACTTGAGGGACAAATAACCAGAGAGCGGATAAAGCTGAATAGAAAAAAGGCCCCCGGTTATCAACCGGAGGCCTTTTTATTAAGTATTGTCAGGTTGGCGCGTAAATCGCGAGCTTTTGACTACTCGACGGTAACTTTGGCGTCCTCGATAATCAAGGCATATTTGTAGCCGTAACCGAAGTCTTTATCGAGGGTGACCTTGCCGGTTAACAGAACGGTGTCGCCAACTTTGGCTTCGGTTGCTGTCGTGACCGTTATGTCATTGCTGCCATCATCGGCTGAGCCGCTGCCATCTTGAACGTGAAGCCAGTTTTTGCCCATGATTTGTGCGTTGTACTTAACAACCTTTCCACGAATGGCTACTTCTTTGCCCGCCAGATCGGTTTTGCCGGCGATGACTTCCGCGACAGTTTTGCCACCATCGGCCTTGTTGATGCCGCTCAGGTCAACATCCGCAGCGGGGGCCGCATCTATTTTGGTGTTCGGATGTCCCTCGGGCATCTCTGCATCAGCAGCAACTGCACCAATGGCATTCGGGTTGAGAATTGAATCAACAAAGTAAACGACATCAAAGTCGCGGTCGAGTGATTTGCTGTGATAGTTGTTCATTGGCATGCCGTCGGGCACGATAACGTCATCACCTACGGCGACATTGAATTCTGGAGCGGCCGCCCAGATCTTCTTCTGTCCGTCATCGACTTGTACATAGGTGTACCCGGCAGCGTTCATAGTTTCGAGAACTTTACCGGTTACGCCGGCAGCCTTAGCGGCAGGTGCTGCGGTCTGAGGTTGAGCGGCGGGAGCTTCAACTTTGGGTGCTTCTTCTTTGCTGCAAGCAGAAAGAGCCAGCACAGCAAGACTGACGACGAGGAAAACAAGGATTCTTTTCACGGTACATCCTCCAACATTGATGGTTTTACCGTCGGGACAACGGCCTTGAATCTGAATCTGCCGTTTGATTACGACTTCAGATTGATATCTCGCAGAAGATAACACAAGAGATTCAGCCGAAACAAGTAGGCAGTAAGCTCTTTTTAATAGTTTTATGGTTCCTGAGGCAGACGGTCAAACTGTGTACAGAGCTTGTGCAGACGTGTTGCGATCTCTGGATTGATTTGTTGCGGCATCAGACGCCAATTCCAGTTGCCGGTTGCCGTACCGGGCTGGTTCATACGCGCCTTACCCGGCAGTTGCAAAAGATCCTGCATCGGAATTATCGCGAGTCGCGCGCTACTCGCAAGCGCACTGCGGATGAGTGGCCAGGGCATCTCACGGCAGGTTGAGCCGAGATAATCGCGAACATTCTGTTTCGCGGACGGTGGTAAGGCGCTCCACCAGGCGAGGCTGGTGGTATTGTCGTGCGTGCCGGTATAGACGACGGAGTTCCTGGGGTATTGATGGGGTAAATAAGGGTTCCTGGGGCCGGAATCGAAAGCAAACTGTAGAATTTTCATCCCCGGCAGTTTGAACTGGTCGCGTAAGGTTTCAACCTCGGGTGTGATCACGCCGAGATCCTCCGCGATGAGAGGGATCTCCCCAAGTTGCTGTTGCATCTGGTGGAAAAAATCGGCGCCTGGGCCGGTCTGCCATGCGCCATTTATCGCAGTCGACTCTGTAGTGGGGACGGCCCAACAGGCATCGAAGCCGCGAAAGTGGTCTATTCGAACTAGATCAAACTGTTTTAAATTCCATTCCAGGCGGGCCTTCCACCAGGCGTAGCCGTCTTTAGCCATTTTATCCCAGGCGTAGAGTGGGTTGCCCCATAGCTGGCCCGTCTTGCTGAAATAATCGGGTGGAACGCCGGCAACTGCGGTGGGTTGTCCTTGTTTATCTAGTTGAAAGAGCTCGCGATTTGCCCAGACATCGGCAGAATCGTAGGCGACGAAGATCGGCAGGTCACCAAAAATTTGTACTCCATGCTGGTTGGCGTAGTGCTTTAGCGCGAACCATTGTTCAAAAAAAACGAACTGCAGGTACTTCTCGTCTGCGATTTGTTGGTGCAGGTCGGTCCCCCAACGCTGCAGGGCTGCGTCTTGACGGTCGCGAACTTCGATTGGCCAGTTTTGCCATCCCTGATGATTCTGAGCCTGCCGCATGCTGCGGTAGAAAGCGTAATCATTGAGCCAGCAGGCCTGCTGTTGGCAGAAAACGTGAAAATTGAGATGGCGGGCATCGTTGTCTTTGCTGCCTAAGAAATTCTGGGCGGCTTTATGCAACAGGGGCGTTCTGGTCTTAAGGCAGGCAGTGAAGTTGATGCGCTCGTGGGCGGGGTGGGGGGCGGGCCGGTCCGCGCCGTCAGAGTCACCCCA
>JAKIUS010000200.1 GCA_021647445.1 Geopsychrobacter sp.
TTATTCTCAGACGCGGTAGCAGCAGGATTCCCCAGCCCGGCCAGCGATTATTGTGAACGAAAGCTGGATTTAAATGACCTCTGCGTCCAGAACCCGGCAGCGACTTACTTCGTGCGCGCTACCGGTGACTCCATGATCGAAGCCGGAATCTTTCCCGGCGATGTGCTGGTGGTTGATCGATCAATTAACGCATCCCACGGAGATATTGTGATTGTCGCTGTGGATGGTGAGTTGACGGTCAAACGCTTAGAGACGAGACCGACCCTGAGACTGATGCCAATGAACCCTAACTATGCTCCGATCGATCTGTCTGAAAACGCGGATCTGGAAGTATTCGGGGTTGCGACAACGGTTGTACACAGCCTGCGGAACTCATGAAACCAACCTTCGCCATCGTCGATTGCAATAACTTCTACGCCAGTTGTGAACGTCTGTTCCGACCCGAGCTGAAAAATATGCCGCTCGTCGTACTCTCCAATAACGACGGCTGTGTCGTTGCGCGCAGCCAGGAGGTCAAAGATCTGGGGATCAAGATGGCGGTCCCTGTGTTCAAAATCTTAGACAAGGTGAAGCGGCACAAGATTGAAGTCTTCTCGTCAAACTATCGGCTCTATGGGGATATCTCCGCCAGGGTGATGCAGACCTTGGAACAATTCAGCCCACATGTGGAAGTTTACTCCATCGATGAAGCATTTCTTGATCTCTCGGGAATCGCGGCACTCAATGA
This sequence comes from Geopsychrobacter sp., assembly GCA_021647445.1. Taxonomy (GTDB): domain Bacteria; phylum Desulfobacterota; class Desulfuromonadia; order Desulfuromonadales; family Geopsychrobacteraceae; genus Geopsychrobacter. The sequence continues at coordinate 728 of JAKIUS010000200.1, forward strand.
CTATGGGCAGAAGATCCGCTCAACCGTACTCCAACATGTCGGCGTGCCGGTCTGCGTTGGGATCGCGCCGACCAAGACCCTGGCAAAACTGGCCAACTATGCTGCCAAGAAGTTTAAAGCCACCCGTGGGGTCGTCGATTTAAGGGAAACCGAACGGCAAAAACGGCTCTTGAAAATCACGCCAGTCTCAGAGATCTGGGGTGTCGGGCGCAAATATACGCTAAGCTTACAGCGTCTGGGGATCAACACGGCTTTGGACCTGGCGCAGATGAATACTCGCGAGATCAAACGACTCTACTCGGTGGTGCTGGAACGCACAGTCTGCGAATTAAACGGTGAAAGTTGTATCGATCTGGAGAAAACCTCCCCCAAAAAGCAGCAGATCGTCTGCTCTCGTTCCTTCGGCGAGAAGTTGACCCATTATGCCGGGGTCAGAACAGCCGTATGCGAATTTGCCGCCAGGGCCACAGAGAAACTGCGAGGCCAAAACCGACTCGCGCTCATGGTCAATGTCTTTCTCCGCACCAGCCCCTTTGACAAGACCGGTCCAAACTACGCCAACAACGCAACCGGAAAGCTGATCTGCCCAAGCTCTGACACCCGGATTATTATGGCACTGGTCGCGCGCCTGTTCGATATGATCTGGCAAGAGGGTTATCGCTACGCCAAAGCGGGGGTTATGCTCGGCGACTTCTGTTCGCCTGACCAGGTGCAGTTCGATCTGTTCGACCGGCAACCAGACCAACAGCAGAACGACCGGTTGATGCAAGCCGTCGACAGCATTAACCAAAGCGGCCGCGGAAAAATCTGGTTCGGCGGTCAGCGCCCGCAACAAGATTGGTTCATGAAACAGGCAAACCTTTCCCCCGCCTACACCACACGTTGGAGCAGTATCCCTGAGGTTAAATAGGCCTCGATAAAGTCCATCAAGTTCATCCATAACCCGGCCATTGCAGCGTTAGATATATTCGGAAAACCGAATATTCTTTTGCAAGAGGCTCAGATGTAATAGATTGATGGGATACAAAGTGATATAGGTGTGACCTGACATCTGATCGCGGATGATAAAATCCACCGCCTAAACATATTTAATTAAACCGCTCCTTGATGACAGCCGGTCATCAATTGAAGTTTGCTTTTGTAATCCCTGCTGTACCCTTTGGAATCATTATGAAAAAAACGTTTAAAATGTCTCACCCAAAAATTAAAGTCCCCAGGCTTGTTGAAGCCATCAAATATGAAGTTAAAAAATATATTAAACGAGAGCGGAAAAAAACTCTTCCGCCTGGTGTCGATTTTTGGGATTTTGATTGCCGTTTTGGCGATGATCAAACTTCGAGCGAAACGATCCACCTCTCCGAAATCAATAAATACATATCGCTAGCTGAATCCAAACAGCTTGAATCCTTTTATCTGGAAATTCTGGCCAAGCCGGGTCATCGAAGCAAAAAGCCCAAACCAGACCAAACCATTTGCAGCGAAGAGCCACAGGCTTAAAAGTAAAACCAGAAAAGCCCCCGTCGTATAACGGGGGCTTTTCTGGTTTTCACAATATTATCATTACTCAGGCGGAGGCAATCGCCTGCATCCCGCTCATGGCGGCGCGCAACTCCTGACCGATCTCTTCAATCAGGTGGCCACGAATTTCGGCGTTAAGCTCAACCAGGGTCTGGTTATCGACACTGTTGTCTTTAAGCTCCAGCCCTTTTCCGATCACATCGGTATCGACGTTAGCCATGAAATCCTTCAACAGCGGCACGCAGGCGTGAGCGAACAGGTAGCAGCCGTACTCAGCGGTATCAGAAATAATCCGATTCATTTCATACAGTTTCTTGCGCGCGATGGTGTTGGCAATCAGCGGCGTCTCGTGCAACGACTCATAATAGGCTGATTCTGGCTCGATGCCCGCCATCACCATGGTTTCAAAGGCCAACTCAACCCCGGCCTTGACCATGGCGACCATCAGGATCGCCTTGTCAAAGTATTCCTGCTCCGAAATTTCACCGGCAGCTTCGGTCTTCTCGAAAACGGTCTGCCCGGTCTCTTCACGCCAACCGAGCAGATTCTTATCATCGTTGGCCCAGTCTTCCATCATGGTCTTGGAGAATTCACCGGAGAGGATGTCATCCATGTGCTTTTCGAACAGCGGACGCATGATCTCCTTGAGTTCTTCGGCCAATTCGAAGGCTTCGAGTTTGGCGGGGTTGGAGAGACGATCCATCATGTTGGTGATGCCGCCATGCTTGAGCGCTTCGGTGATGGTCTCCCAGCCGTATTGAATCAGCTTAACCGCATAGGGCGCCTCGATGCCGTTTTCGGTCATTTTATCGAAGCAGAGCAGGGCTCCGGCTTGCAGCATGCCGCAAAGAATGGTCTGCTCGCCCATCAGGTCAGATTTAACCTCGGCGACAAAGGAGGATTCTAACACCCCGGCCCGATCGCCACCCTGCGCCGAGCAGAGGGCCTTGGCCAGCTCAAGACCGAAGCCGTTGGGATCATTTTCAGCATGCACAGCGATGAGGGTCGGCACACCGAAACCGCGCACATACTCGGCGCGCACCTCGGAGCCAGGGCACTTGGGAGCGACCATGATAACGGTCAGATCAGAGCGGATCTGGGTCCCCTCTTCAACGATATTAAAGCCATGGGCATAGGTGAAGGTGGCGCCCCGCTTCATCAGCGGCACAACGGTGTTGACCACATCGGTGTGCTGCTTGTCCGGGGCCAGGTTCATGACGATATCGGCAGTCGGCAGTAACTCTTGATAAGTACCAACGGTAAAATTGTTCTCGCTGGCATTCAAATAAGACTGACGCTTTTCGGCAATCGCCGCAGCGCGCAACGCATAAGAGACATCGAGGCCACTATCGCGCATATTCAAGCCCTGATTTAAACCTTGAGCGCCGCAACCGACGATGACGATCTTCTTGCCCTTGGCAGACTCGCAACCCTGAGCAAATTCAGCGGCATCCATGAAACGGCAAGTGCCCAACTGTTGAAGCTGATGTGCAAACGGCAGTGAATTAAAATAGTTTTCGGCCATGATGTTTCGCTCCTGTCTCTTATTTAGATAGATCAAAGGGGTCGATGTGGAATTTTCAGTTCAGACAGCATACGCCATCTCCACTATTGCGTAAATTGATTAACCATGCATACTGTATTGCGCAACAAGCAACAACTGACAATAATACATAGCAGGGAACAGATTTTATGCAAACCCGCGAATTGGAAATATTTCTCACCCTTGCCGATCTGCTGCATTTCGGACGAGCGAGTCAAATCTGCAACCTCAGCGCATCGGCGTTGACACGCACCATTCAGCGCCTCGAAGAGCAGGTCGGTCAACCGCTGTTTATACGGGATAAACGGACCGTCTCCCTGACCGCGACAGGTCAAAAATTTCGCCTCTTCGCTCGCCAGACATTGCAGGACTGGCAGCGGTTTCAGGCAACGCTCAAGTCTGAGCAATCGATCGCCGGCACCCTCTCCATCTACGCTTCGATCACCGCCGTCTACAGTCTGTTGCCCGACCTGCTGCAATCCTATCGCAGTGCTTATCCGAAAGTTCAACTGGAACTGCGCACCGGCACTGCGGATCAGGCGGTCGCTCAGGTGCAGACAGGTGAGATCGACCTGGCGGTTGCGGCCCTGCCCGATCACAATCGCTCGCAGATCGAGTTTTTACCGATCACGACGACCCCGCTGGTCTTCATTGCCCCACTTTCGACAGAGGACCCCAACGCCTTATACATGGAGAACTCTGCGGACCTGTCGAAGATCCCCCTGGTATTGCCACAGGCAGGCCTGGCGCGTCGTCGCCTGGAGAAGTGGCTGAAGAAAAAACGTATTCTGCTGAATATCGGTTCTGAGGTATCCGGCAACGAAGCGATTATTCCGATGGTTC
>JAKIUS010000201.1 GCA_021647445.1 Geopsychrobacter sp.
TACGACAGGGCTTTCTCAATGGGGACCTGATCAAAGCAAATCTGTTTGGCACCCTTGCCGGCTACATCTTCATAGGCAATACAGTGATGGCCCAGATAATCTTCGGCTACACGATCCATCTTGGGCGGATATTTGCCCGGATAAAGGCAATAAGCCAGCAGCATGGAATCGGCGGCAATGCCGCGCAGTTCAATACCGGCACGGCGCAGCACCTGAACATCATATTTCAGATTATGGCCGCATTTTGCCTTGTGTTCATTTTCCAGAATCGGTTGCAAGACAAAGATCGGCATTTTCAAGTTGAGGAGGTCGGAATCGATCACCTGCTCAACCTGCAGACGTTCCTCAAAGCGCGCTTTTTCAAGCTTCAGATAGGAGTTCACATGATCGAGCTCTTCGGCAAGCGTTGCCATATCGCTGCTACGTTTAAGGTTCTTGCGGAAAAAATTGGAAAGATGTAGCAGCAGATCGCGCCCTCGACTGGCGTCCTTGCGAATAACGGCAATCACAGTATTGAGTGAATTGAAAAGAAAATGTGGATTGATCTGAGCCTGCAACAGTTTCAGTTCTGATTTGACCAACAGATTTTTTTGTTCTTCGTAACGGGTCAACAACAATTGATGCGAGAGCAGCTTGGCAATCCCCTCGCCCAATGTTCGATTAAGATTAAGGAACAATTTTTGCCGCGGTTCATAGAGCTTGATGGTGCCGATAACCTCGTTATCGAGGTGCAAGGGGACAACCAGCGCCGAGCCGAGCAGACAATCTTTGGAGATGGCGCAGTAAAAATGTTCTCGCACACCATCGGCAAAGACCACCTGATTGGTCGAGATAGCTTTGCGCGTGAATTCCGAAGAGATCACCCCCCCTGATTTATGGTGATCGGCACCTACGCCAACAAAGGCGAGAATTTTTTTCCGATCGGTGATTGCCACCGCCCCGACCCCGGTTTCATCATGAATGATCAACGCAAGCTCTCCCGCCGCTTGCGGGTTAAGCCCCTTGGCCAATAGTCCCAGAGCCCGTTCTGCAATGCGCAGAGCCTTGGCTGAAAAGATCGCCCCAAACTTATCGTACATGCGCTTCTGATCTCGAATGATGCTGATAAATATGGCTGCCCCCGTACTGTTGGCCAGCAGCATCGGCAAGGCGATCACCCGCACCAGCGACACGGCATCCGTCAGAGGGCGGGAGAGCAGAAGAATAATTCCCATCTGCAACAACTCGGCGCAAAAGGTCGCGACAAAGGCAGTCTGCGGGCTGTAAATCCGCTCCGACTGGCTGCGTCGCACCAGATAGAGATGAATCAAGCCACCGATCAGGCCTTCAACCGTCGTCGACACCCCACATGAAAAAGCCGTAAATCCGCCCAGCGAAAAACGGTGTAAGCCACTGGTCAGCCCGACTGACAACCCAAGTATCGGCCCGCCGATAAGCCCCGCCAAAACCGCACCAATAGCCCGCGTATTGGCAATGGCATCCTGAATCGGCAGACCCAGATAGGTGCCGAGAATCGAAAAAATTGTAAAAACAAAATAAAGGATAAACTTATGCCGGGTCTGCAGCGTCTCTCCAGCCAGAGATTTGAATACCGGGGATTTGGTAAAGAGGTAAGCGATAACCAGAAACAGGGACATCTGCTGTAATAGGGTCAGAACAAGTTCCATCTTATCCTCATACCTGCGGCAAAAAGAGAGGCCGATAATACACCAGCAACCGATGAGATAGCAAAACAGGAGGTAACTTATTCAGCACGATGGATTCGCAACCCCCATGTCAAAAGGACCGAATAAGTACAACAAGAGAGAAAATCCTCTGCTGTACAGGGATGATAATCCTCCAAAAAAATGATTAATGGAATAAAATTTGCTATCCTTAAAAAGAACAAACGTTTATAATTTAAAAACTTAGATCTCAACGGGGAGAAACAGCTGGTGCTTAAGCTAGATCGACAATTTGGACTCTATGTCATTCGAGAACCATTAGCGCTAGAGCGTGCAAAAGCCAGTTGTAGGGCTGAGGATCCATTTTTTGACCGTGATGTCGTTCTGAAACTGCTTGGTCCCGAAGAGGTCGGGGGTCTGGAAAATCTCCAGCGCCTGGTCCCTTTCCTTGACTCTGTTGCCGGACTTGAGCACCCCGCTATTTCACCGTTTTACGACACTGGTATCGAAGGAGACTCCTGCTACTACACATCCCCATTCTACAGCGGCGGCAGTCTTGCTGATCAACTGACAAAACCGACAGGTGTCGGCCGAGGAATGCGAATTATACTGCAACTCTGCAGTGGGCTGGCCTACGCAGACAAGGAGGGCTTTGAACATGGGAAGCTCTCTCTCAAAGACATTTTCTTCACCGAAGACGATCATGCAGTCATTACCGATTTCGGTGTTTCTACCGCTACAAAAAAACTGAAGCACAACGACGCGCCGTGCGAACCTAGCCACGCCAACCTGTTAATGACCGAGACCCTGCATAGCATCGGAGAAATTCTGATCAAGTTATTGCTCGGCACTGGGGCAAAGCCGGACGCAGTCTCAACGGCACTCATCAAGCAATCCCATTCCGCCCCCATTGCAAGCTTAGCGGCTGACCTGCTGGGTGAGTCCGGTCATGAAATAAGCGACTTTGATGAACTGATAGAACGCCTGACTGACCTGACGGCTCTCAGTTCTGAAGCCGGAATCAACGAATATGTTGAATACGTGGAACAGTCAAACTCGTCTTTGGATGTACATATCTCAGGGTTAAAACCGGCCATCACCCCCTCGCAAAGGCAACTTGAGATCAAAGAAGCGATCTATGCAAAAGGCGAAATCCGCCGTCTCGTCGCAGAAAAAAGCAAACTTCAGGAGACCTTAAGACGCGCAACAGCCTATAAAAATTATGCTGAAAAAAAGCTCGCCTCAGGAGCCGCCGCATTGTTGGTAGCCAGACAGTCTGAGGAGAAGGCCTTAAGAGAGGTCAAAAATGCATTTGAACAAACCCTGGACAGAGGCAATTCCCACCTGCATCCGGCATTTTGGTTGGCTGGCGGAATACTTGTCGGCTCATTATTAACCAGCGGATACACCTACTTTAACCAGACTCCACATCAAGAACAGTTGCAGGTTCAAACGGCCCCGACACCACCGTTACTGGTAAAAACCAAACCACCCAAGCAAGAAGCAGCAATAAAGGTTATCGCGCAAACAACCCCAACAGTAGCAACGGTTCAGACCGTAGATAGTTCACCATTAGAAGACCAGGCCCTCTGGTGGCCCGCAGGCGGTGAATTTGACCCGACAGCCGCAGTGCCTCTCATGCCGCCCATCCAGGCGGAAGCGAGCCCTCAAGTGTCGCCGCTACTGAAGCAAGTTACCCTCAGTTCAGTAGCAACGCCCGACAACGCGGCCGAGCCCCAAACAGACAACCTTGCTCAACCCGCAGCAGAACGCTGGTGGTCGGTCGGAGATGAATTTAATCCTGCTCCACCCCGTTCAGACCAGCAGGTCAATCTCGATCAAGATTGCCAAAAAGCTTTATGCGTTATCGAAGACTGGGCACAGGCTTGGTCAAGTAAAGATTTTGAACGCTATTTTTCCTATTACAGTGAAAAATACCGCCCGGAACCAGGGTATTCCCAAGAGGAATGGCGATCGATGCGACTTGCCCGCATCACCCGGCCTCAATGGATCAAAGTCATGCTGGAAGATTTCAACATCCGCTCTTTTGGTGAAGATCACATCCAGGTAAAATTAAAGCAAAGCTACAGCTCCAACTACTATCAGGATCAAATTCTCAAATCCCTGAACCTGATCAAAGAGGATGGAAAATGGCGGATTGTGACCGAGCGTTCCCTCGGCACAGTCAATGATATGGTCGGTGGCTGAACGCATAACCCCAACGCCAGAATCCAACCTCAAGAACCAGCCCTCCCCCTCCCAAACACTTGAGGATGATCATGGACCATCGATACCGCCTTTTCCCCTTTAAGATCTCCATCGGTCTAACGCTTCTGTTCTTTATTCTCGGCATCTATATACACTTTGCCCTGATCCTCAGCGCCCTCTGTGCCGCATTGGTCCTGCTCGGCTGCTATGACCAGCGCCAGGAGCAGCATAGTTTAATGCGCAATTATCCAATTTGGGGAAGAATGCGCTACGTGATCGAGGGACTTGGGCCAGCCCTGCGCCAATATATCGTTGAGAGTAACCGTGCAGGCACCCCCTTTCACCGCGATCTAAGGTCTCTGGTCTACCAGCGCGCCAAGAACATCGAAGCAAAAAAAGCCTTCGGCACAGAACTAGACGTTTACGATCCCACCCATATCTGGCTGGGTCATACCATGGCCCCCCGTAAAGTCGCCAGTGAACTGCCAAGAATCACCATCGGTGGCCCGAATTGCAAACACCCCTATTCGGCGTCGTTGTTAAACATTTCAGCGATGAGCTTCGGTTCATTGAGCGCCAACGCCATCCTGGCCCTCAACACCGGTGCGCACAACGGCGATTTCTACCACACCACCGGTGAGGGAGGAATCAGCCCCTATCACAAGAAACCAGGGGGCGCGCTTAATTGGCAGATCGGGAGTGGTTACTTCGGCTGCCGCACGGATGAAGGGCAGTTCTCCCCCGAACTCTTTGC
>JAKIUS010000202.1 GCA_021647445.1 Geopsychrobacter sp.
TCTTTCAGATGCTACTCATATTTTCGTCATTCCCGCGAAGGCGGGAATCCAGTGGTTTTATGAAGCGTGGATCCCCGCTTTCGCGAGGATGACGATCTTGGACCTTGATTTTAAGGGACTTTCAGTCTAGGCAATTTGTTTGATTAACAGGAGCTCCCATGCAGATCCCCATAAGTCGCCGCGCTCAGAAGGTTACGCCTTTTCTGGCCATGGAGGTGATGGAGCAGGCCAAGGTCCTTGAAGCCTCAGGCCGCGATATCATCTATTTGTGTCTCGGCGAGCCCGATTTTCCGACACCGAAAGCTGTGGTCGAGGCGACTCGTCAGGCGCTTGATGAGGGCGCAACCTCCTATACCCATTCTCTCGGTCTTATCGAACTCCGCAGTGAAATTGTTAAACATTATCGGCAACGTTATGGGGTGAGTATCGAACCTGAGCAGGTTCTGGTCAGTAGCGGCACAAGTCCCTTGATGTTGCTGCTTTTTTCGTTGCTTCTCGAAACGGGCGATGAGCTGATTCTGCCCGATCCGGGCTATGCCTGTTATCCCAACTTTGTTCAGTTTGCCGGTGGTGTGCCGGTGGCGTTGCGTACCGATCCGGCCAACGGATTTCAGCCCAGCCCTGCAGAGGTCAAGGCGGTAATCGGTGCGCGCACCCGTGGGCTGCTGATTAATTCGCCATCAAACCCGGCCGGTTCGGTCTTGAGCGGCGCTGAACTCGAAGCGTTAGCGCAACTGCCGATTCCGATTATTTCCGATGAAATTTATCATGGTCTGACCTACGAGGGGGACGAGCACTCGATCCTTGAGTATACCTCTGACGCTTTTGTGCTCGGCGGCTTCTCAAAATCCTATGCCATGACCGGCTGGCGGCTCGGCTACCTTATTTCTCCTATGAGTTGCGTACGGACCTTGCAAACCCTTCATCAGAATTTCATGATCTGCGCCAATCATTTTGTTCAGATTGGTGGTCTGACAGCTCTTCGGCAGTGTAGCGGGGATGTTGAACGGATGCGCAGGCTCTATGACCTGCGGCGGCGTCAACTGGTGCGCCGATTGCGTGATCTTGGCTTAGGCATTCCTTTTATGCCGAAAGGGGCCTTTTATGTGTTGGCCGACGCACGGCATATTGATCCCGATTCCATGCGCCTGGCCCTTGATATTCTGGATAAAACCGGTGTTGCGTTGACGCCGGGTATCGATTTTGGCGCGGGGGCCGAAGGTTTTTTACGCTTTTCATATTCGAGCCCTTTGGAAAAAATCGATGAAGCCTTACAACGGATCGCCGTCTATTTAGACGAGCGCGGCAAGGGTTGAAACCCGTTCGAGGTTCGGCGTTCGATGTTGTCACCTCGAATCTCGAACCACGAACCTCGAACAAATTTTTCGGAGAAAAATTATGCTCATAGTCATGCATCATCATGCGACCGACGAACAGATTCTGGCGGTCGAGAATACGGTTAAGGCCATGGGGTTGCGCGCCGAACCTATCCCCGGCAGCATGCGCACCGCTATTGGCGTTCTCGATAATCAGGGCTACGTTGAGGATTCGGCGATTCGTGAATTACCGGGCGTGCGTGAGGTGATCCACGTCAGTAAGCCCTATAAACTGGTGTCGCGCGATTTTCATCCGCAAGGAACGGTGGTTGAGGTTGCCGGGGTGAAGATTGGTGATGGTCAGAAGGCGGTGATGATGGCTGGTCCCTGCTCGATTGAGACCGAAGAGCAGATGCTCACCGCAGCCCAGCAGGTGAAAGCCGCTGGCGGACATATTCTGCGTGGTGGGGCGTTTAAACCCCGCACCGGACCCCACAGCTTTCAGGGCTTGGGTGTCGAAGGGTTAAGCTATCTGAGTGCCGCAGGCAAAGCAGTCGGCCTGCCGGTGGTGACCGAGGTGATGCGCATTGAGCAACTTGATGTGGTCTGTCGGCATGCCGATATGCTACAGATCGGTGCGCGTAATATGCAGAATTTTGATTTGCTCAAGGAGGTCGGCAAGCTCAATCATCCAGTGTTGCTCAAACGCGGCATGAGTGCGACCCTTGAAGAGTTTCTGGCCGCCGCCGAATATATTGTCGCTGAAGGAAACAGCCGTGTGGTGCTCTGTGAACGTGGTATCCGCACCTTTGAAAAAGCGACGCGTAATACCCTTGATCTGTCGGTGGTGCCCCTGATCCGCAGCATGAGTCATTTGCCGATCATCGTCGATCCGAGCCATGCTACCGGTAAACGCCTCCTGGTGCCGGTGATGGCGCGGGCCGCGCTGGTTGCTGGAGCGCATGGTTTGATGGTCGAGATGCATCCGGAACCTGAGAAGGCGCTCTGTGATGGCGCGCAGAGCCTCGATCCGCAAGGGTTTGAGCAGTTGATGAGAGACTTGGGGCGTATTGAGGATTTTCTGGAGACTCTCGAAAGCTGAGACCGGCGTGAAGAATCCCTAAACAATTCTTGCCCGGCAGCTGTGCGAACAGCTATGATAGATGACCGGGTCGGTCTGGAATCCGGACTGTGTCAAAACTTAACTAAATGGAGGACAAGATAAATCTCATGAAAAATGCCATATCGATTGCCGATAAAGTACATTGGGTTGGGGTACGTCATGCCGATCTCAAGGTTTTTGATGATCTTTTCCCGACCCATAATGGCACGACCTATAATAGTTATTTGGTGCAGGGCGGCGAAAAGACGATTCTGATCGATACGGTCAAGGAACCCTTCGCTGCTGAATTTCTGAGTAAAATCGAAGAACAGGTACCGCTCGACAAGATCGATGCGGTGGTGGTGAATCATACCGAGCCTGATCACTCTGGATGTATATTGTTGCTGCTGGAAAAAAATCCGGAACTGTTGATCTACTGTTCCAAGGCGGGTGAGAATTTTCTTAAGCAGCTGCTAAACCGGGATTTCAACAGTGAGATCGTAAGCGACGGCTACGAACTTGATCTCGGGGGGCGAACCCTGCGTTTTATCCTTGCCCCCTACCTGCACTGGCCGGACACCATTTTTACCTATCTGGTCGAAGAGCAGATTCTGTTCCCCTGTGATGCTTTTGGTGCCCATTACTGTCCAAACAATCTCTTTGATGATGAAATTTCAGAATTTTATACAGATTTCCATTTCTATTTTGACTGCATCATGCGTCCCTTTAAAGACAAGGTTCGTGATGCCCTGGCTAAAATTGACGGGCTACCGATCCAGATGGTTTGTCCCTCTCACGGTCCGGTTCGTCGTTCAACAGGGCAGTTTGCGATCGAATCCTATGCCCGCTGGTCGGTTGCGCCTCCTGAAGGTGGCAAGCCAAGAGCGTTGCTGGCTGTTCTTTCTTCGCACGGGAATACGCGCAATATGGCAAATGTGATCAAGGCCGAGCTTGAGACACAGGGATTTGAAGTCACTGACTTTGCCTTAAGTGGTATGCGAGATGATGATTATCGTAATGCCCTTGAGCAGGCCGATGTACTGGTTCTGGGAACGCCAACGATTCAACGTGATGCCCCGCCGCATGTCTGGCATGCCCTGTCGTTGATTTCATCGGTAACACCGAAGTCTAAAGTCGCAGCGGTTTTTGGTTCTTTTGGCTGGAGTGGTGAGGCGGTTAAAATGGTTGAACAGCGCCTGACCGGGCTCAAATACAAGTTTGCCGCCGAAGGTATTTCGTTTCGATTTACGCCAACCCCCGAAAATCTGGAGAGCTGTCGCAAGTTTGACGAGCAGATTGCCGGTACTATTCATACCCGGGACTAAAGGTTTTCAGCAGAGGCTCCTCCCTGAGCTTTCTCTGTTTTAAAATCCCTTCTCTTCACTGAAAAAGCTCTGTCCATGACTGGATGGAGTTTTTTTTTGAAAAAAAACCGAAATCCTAACCCTCTTTAATCACTGAAATATCGGGCAATCTTGTGAATAATTATTCACAAAAATCGGTTGAGTGAGAACATCATTGGCCTTGTAACATTAAAAATATCTGTTAGCTTGACAGTATTCTGATGTTGTTGGTGTGGGTTGTTGTCTGAAACGAATGGCTAGAGCAGGCTCAGCTGTTCATTCGGTACGCGAAAGGAGCAAGGCTGATGAAGAGACTTTCTGTTGTTTTATGTACTCTGTCTGTGGTGATGTTGTTGGTTGGGGTAGCAATGGCCAACGATTATGTTGGTTCGAACCAGTGCTTTTCCTGTCACCAGGACCAGTTTAATGACTGGCAGGCCAGTGGTCATCCCTACAAAATTCGCAAGATGGAAAAAGCACGTTATTCCAAGCTTCCGCTACCTCCAGGTTACAGCTGGGAAGATATCTCCTATGTTATCGGCGGTGCGAACAAAAAGGCCCGTTTTATTGACCGAAATGGCTACATTATTACCAGCGCCAAGGATGGAAGTGAGGCCAAAACCCAATACAATCTGAATGATGGAACTTGGGCTTTTTATCACAAGGGGCAGAAGAAGCCTTACAAGTGTGGCCCTTGTCATATGACAAACTATAAAAAGGACGGACATCAGGATGGATTGCCGGGAATGATTGGTACCTGGAGTGAAGACGGTATCGGTTGTGAAGAGTGCCATGGTCCAGGCGAGCAGCACATCGCCAATCCGAGTAAGGCAAATATTAAAGTAGATAGTACGACCGATG
>JAKIUS010000203.1 GCA_021647445.1 Geopsychrobacter sp.
CATGCCCGATGAAAAACTCACACGTAGCGAAACCATCACCGCCTTAGCCCACTATTACCGGGCCGAGGTTCAACGGAGTCTCGCCTGGCGCGAACGACTTGATCACACCACCAACTGGGCGGTTGCCGGTTGCGCGGCCTTTCTCGGTTTCGGTTTCAGTCACCCCGAAATACCTCATCTTTTTTTCTTGTTCGGACTCGCCATTCTGTACCTGTTCCTCTTCGTCGAGGCCCGCCGGTTCCGCTTTTACGACGCATCCGAATATCGCGTACGCCTGATGAACCAGAACATGTTCTATTCGATTCTCAGTGATGGGACACTGCCTCTTGATCCCAGCGGTGATGAAGGCGTTTTCTGGCGGGCCGAACTGGCCTCGGACCTGCGTTATCCGCAATACAAGATGTCATTTGCCGAGGCGATGGCCAAACGCCTGCGTGCCAACTACATTTATCTGTTTATCGTCATGATCGCAGGCTGGATGCTCAAGCTGGCCTCCCATCCAACAACCGCCAATAATTGGCAGGAATTTCTTGCTCACGCCCATATCGGACCCCTGCCGGGCATCTTCACCCTGCTCTTTCTGCTGGCATTTCTGCTGCACCTGTTCTACCTTGCCAGACGCGGTCGAAACACCAATGGCGGCCGTGAAATCATCCACTCGCAACACTGAAACAGCCTATGCCCGAATACCATATAGACACCCTGACCAACGGCCTGCGCCTGGTCACCGTAGAGATGCCCCATCTGCATAATGCCGAACTGGTCTGCTACCTTGGGACCGGTGGCCGCAACGAAACCAAAGAGTTGGCGGGGATTTCCCATTTTTTAGAGCATATGTTGTTCCGTGGCGCCGGAAGCTATGCCAACAGCCGCGCCATTGATCGCGCCTTTGAAACCCTTGGCGGAGCGGTCAATGCTTCGACCGATGCCGAAAGCACCTGCTACCACAGCCGGGTCCATCCGGACCACGCCTGCGCAGGGATCGCAATTTTCGCTGAGATGTTGCGCAAGCCCCTGTTTAACGATCTTGAGATTGAACGACGGATCATTCTTGAAGAAGCGCGCGAAGACTACAACCAGCAAGGCGCGCAGACCAACCCGGACAATCTGATGGCCGCCCTGCTTTGGCCAAATCACCCTTTGGGGATGCCCTTGATCGGTAGCGACCGCTCGCTTCAGACCATCGGGCTCGATGAACTTCACGCCTTCCATCAACAGCATTATGTGCCGCAAAACACCCTCGTCACCTGCTGTGGGCCAATCGACAGAATAGAGATCCTAGCCGCGACCAAGAAATATTTTGGCGACTGGAACGGTATTGAAACAACAGCACCGCTACCAGCGTTAGCACAACCAATCGGACCGCATCAACAATGGACCTGCGATTCTGACTCACAGATCTGCCTGCAACTCGCCTTCCCCATGGCGGGGCGTAACGATCAACGCCCACTCCAATTCAGCCTGCTACGCCGGATTCTCAGTTGGGGCGGTAGCGCCCTGCTGCCGCAACGCTTGCGCGAAGAATGCGGACTGACCTACGCCATCGAAGCGAATTGCTCCATGCTCGCTGACACCGGTTATTTCAGCATCGACCTGGCCGTGGCTCCGCAAAATCTGGTGCCCGCAATAGATGAAACCCTCAAGGTATTAGAACGTCTGCGCCAGTCCCCCCCCGAAGATTCAGCGTTGGAAGCGGCACGCACCAGTTACCTCTACGATATCGAGTTCTCCCTTGACCAACCAGAGGCGATGTCTGTTCGTTACGGCTGGGGGTTGCAGGCTGACTGCCTGCGCACCCTCGAACAGGACCGCAGTGAGGTCAAAGCTATCCAAGCAAACCAGATTCAGGATCTGGCGTGTGAACTGTTCAACCGGGATAAATTGCATCTGGTGGTGGTCGGTCCCTGGGACAAGCAACAGCGGACGGAGGTTGAACAACGCCTGAAAGCGTTCGCCACATCAGCGCCCCAGAAAAAAATTAAAGGATAAAAAAATGAGTGATTCCCCCAACTGCCCGGAATGCAAATCGAAATACACCTACGAGGACCGAGGACTGTTCGTCTGTTCAGAGTGTGCCCACGAATGGACGGCCGCCGATACTGCCGAAGCAGAAGAAGCGAGCCAGATACGCGATGCCCACGGCAACGTCCTGCAGGACGGCGACAGCATCACCGTCATCAAGGATCTGAAGATCAAAGGCTCCTCCCTGGTGGTCAAGGTCGGCACCAAGGTCAAAAATATCCGCCTGGTCGACGGCGACCATGACATCGATTGCAAGGTCGATGGCATCGGAGCCATGCAACTGAAATCTGAATTTGTCAAAAAGCTGTAAGTTAAAGGCCATTCAGAGACAAGCCTGAGATCTACAATTTAAGACACTCTAGTTAAACCTTCACCGTCTTATACAAAAAGTTCTTGAAGCGATAAAACTGCTTCGGCTCAGTCTCCGGATCACAAGCCGCAAGGACCCGAGCCAGCTTCGGCATACTGACGGCCCCCTGTCTTCTGGCCTGTTCTATCACTTCAATAACGGCTTCACGGGTGAGTTCCTTACCCGTAAAGGGTTGGTAGACCTCGCTCCAAAAATCCCCTTTCCCCGCTTGAATTTGTTGATTGATCGCCAGTGCAGCTTGTTGATTCAACTGTTCGAGGCTAGGTTTTTCGGCAACCAGCGGGGCATCCGACTGCTGCATGATGGCACCTTCGATATCTGCAGAATCTATACGCAGACCCGCGTAGAGCAGCGCGCGTAACAGGATACTGCGCAGTTCACGCATATTTCCGGTGTAATGATGCCTGGTAAGCGCCTGCTTGGCTGCGGAACTCAGCACCGGGCTATGGCCGTTTGCCACCTCTTCGGGACGATAAACCTGAGCGAGACGCCCCAGAAAGTGAACCGCCAGATCGGGAATATCCTCGCGGCGTTCGTTAAGGCTCGGCACCTGAATGATCAATTCGGAAAGCCGGTGATAGAGATCCTCGCGAAACAGCCCCTCGACAATCAGCTTACGCAGATCGCGGTTGGTCCCGGCGACGAGTAAGACATGCGCGTGACGGGTGGTATTCTCGCCCAGGCGTACAAATTCACCGCTGTCGAGAAAGCGCAGCAACTGGACCTGGGTCTTGGGGTCAGCATCACCGATCTCATCGAGAAAAACCACCCCGCCATCGGCTTCTTCGAGAATTCCACGTCGATCGACATGGGCACCGGTAAAGGCACCGCGTTTATGCCCGAACAGTTCCGAATAGGTTAAATCACCGCTGTAAGCCGCAATGTTGGTTTTTTTCAGCGAGAGCGACTTGCCAGGATGACGCTCGCGGAACAGTTCATTGAGCCGGGCGTAGAGATTATTGAACAGAAATTCCTTACCCGCACCGGTGCGGCCGGTAATCAACACCGAGGGGAGTCCGAGAATATCGGCGTGCTCCGGGGTTTTCTGGGTCTGCCACAGCGAGATGCGCTGGCAGAGCGGCGGGGATATACACTGAATCGTCTCGATAATCTGCTGGGCCTTAGCCGAATTACCAATGATATTCCCCAGCCGATACGAAGAGACACTCGGATCGCGATAATCGACATCCTTACGCAGACGATCGATCTCACCGGTCAGCTGCTCAATATGCTGCAGACTCGCCAGATGCCGACTGATCATCCGTTCGATGATCTGCAAAATCCGCCGATGTTCACCACTAAAATAGTTCGGCCGCAAACTATCGACGCAGATCACCGCCAGCACTTCACCGGCATAGCTCACCGGCACCGCCAACTCACTGCGTACCGTCTCGGTCACTTCGGCATAAAAGCCGCCACGCCGCATCTCTTCACGCGTGTTATCAACCACCGCCGGTCGCCCGGTGGCCGCCGCCAGTCCTGTCAAACTCCTTTGTTCTGTGGGCAATTCTTCACCGCCGATGCGGATCGGTGGAATATATTTTTTCAGCCAATCCTTACTCTTGGCCCCAACCAGATTTCCGTCGCCATCTTCAACCAACAGCCAACGTTCCCCCTCGAGTTCACGCACCAGCGCAATGCTGCCGGTATCGGCCCCGATCAGCCGGGTCGCCTTGGAGAGCACCCGGCGCAAAAAGGGTTGCAGACCGTCAGAGGGCTGCTGCAGAAGATCGCTGATTTCCGAGAGAATCTGGACCTCGAGATGCTCATCACCGATCTGCTGCACAACCTGCTGGGCCATTTCAGCGTGCGCTTCCAGCAAACCGCGCTCGAAAGGTGAAAACTGATACTTCTCCTTGGTGTAGTAGTTCACCAGACAGATCACCCGCCGACTGCGATCATAACGCGGCACCATATAGAGCGAGCGCAAACCGAGCTCTTCGGTCAGATACTGTTTCTGCAAAGCCTGGTCTGCCAGATCGGGGATATACAACGGAGCAAGCAAACTATCGTCTGAGATGACCCCGGCACGGTCAATAAAACGTGACAGTAGTGATTCACCTGGACTCAGGTTGATGCGCTGTTCCTGCTCGTAAAGCCGCCCTGCTTCACGTTCCTTTGAATATGACGCCAGAATCTCAAGGGTGCGCTCCCCATCGATCTCAGATGGGATCGGCACCAGCACCGAAGCCAGAGCAACACGATCGATCAAACGCGCCG
>JAKIUS010000204.1 GCA_021647445.1 Geopsychrobacter sp.
AAGAGCTTATGCGGATTTTTTTTCAGTACGGTGAAGAGCGTTACTCACGACGAGTGGCACGGGCCATCGTGAAGCGGCGTGGCGAGCAAGCCTTTCTGCGCACGGAAGATCTGGCCGAATTGCTGAGGAAAACCATCCCGAGTGGACGTAAACCCTCACGTATCGACTCGGCGACGCGGGTCTTTCAGGCTCTTAGAATCGCTGTCAATCAAGAGCTCGATCAGGTCAAGCAGGGGGTCATGCGCGGGATGGAGCTGCTCAAACCTGGTGGTCGACTGGTGGTTATCAGCTTTCATTCGCTCGAAGACCGGATTGTAAAGCATATTTTTCGTGATCAGGCTAAGGGTTGTATCTGCCCTCCGCGTATTCCTCTGTGTCGGTGTAACAATGAACCGCAAGTTGAAATTCTGACCCGTAAGGGTCTGAAGGCACAGGTCGATGAAATTGAAATGAATCCCCGTTCCCGCAGCGCTGTGCTGAGGGCCGTCAGCCGTCTGGGTTGATAGAGGGGCATTAAGTAAATCAGGAGGTGGCGATGTCTGAAGCCGTACAGCGTACTGTGGTTAAAATTAACGGCTTTGTCCTGCATCGTCCTCGGATGACCCCGCTCTTTGTCGCTATCGTCCTGATGGCGGCGCTCTCTCTGTTGTTTGTCTGGTCGCGCCTTCAGGCGATCAACCTTGAATATGATATTTCCCGTCTTGAAACCGAAATTCGTTCCGAAAGTGAGGATTTGACACGCCTGAAACTCGAAGCGGCTCATCTCGGGAGTCATAAGCGGATAGAACGCCTGGCGCGCCACGAGCTGGGACTGCAGCTACCGGCGCCCGGCCAGATTATCCGGGTCGATTGATATGGCACCGACCGAACAGAACCTGCAGAGTCGAATTCGACTGATCGGCATTCTGTTTGTCTTTGTCTTTCTGTCGGTTGCCGCACGTGCCGTTTATCTGCAACTGGTGCAGGCGGACGATCTCGCCGCTCGCGGTCGCCAACAGCATCAGCGCGTGGTCAAGCTGACCCCCCAGCGTGGGGCCATTTATGATCGTAACGGTGAAGAGCTCGCCTTGAGCCTCGAGGTCAAATCGCTCTACGCAAATCCACGTGAAATAGCAGATGGGGCAGCGGTCGCACACCAGTTGGCTCCTCTGCTCAAGATGTCCGAAAAACGTCTACTTAAGCACTTAACCGCAAAGAAACATTTTGTTTGGCTCGAAAGGCTCCTATCTCCGGAGACCGCGCAGCAGGTGGCCGATCTGAAATTAAAGGGTCTGCATTTCGTGCGCGAGCATAAGAGGTACTATCCGCGCGGTCAGGTTGCGGCTCAGGTCGTTGGCTTTACCGGGCTTGATCCTAAGGGGTTGGAAGGGATCGAACTGAAGTACGATGCAGACCTGCAGGGTGAAGCGGGTCTGTTGATATCGGAACGGGACGCACGCGGGCGCGGAATGGCGACTGCCGAGCAGATTATTCGTGGTGGTGCACCCGGTGGCAGTCTGTTCTTAACCATCGATCGGACTCTGCAGTATATTGCAGAGAAAGAATTGGCTCGGCAGGTCAAAAAGAGCCACGCGGTTGGCGGGACGGTGGTTATGTTGGAGCCAGCCAGCGGCCGGGTGCTGGCCATGGCCAGCCAGCCGACCTACAATCCGAATGCGATCAACCGTTATCATCCCGGAGATTGGCGAAACCGTACTGTCAGTGATGCCTTTGAACCCGGTTCGATTTTTAAGCCGTTTTTACTTGCAGGAGTGCTGGAAGAAGGGCTAGTCAGCCCGAATAGCAAGATCGATTGCGAGAATGGGCGTTTCGAGGTCGGCGGCAAAATCATTCGTGATCACAAACGCTACGGACGGCTCAATCTGGCCGACATGCTGAGATTCAGTTCCAATATCGGGTTTGCCAAATTGGGTAAGAAGCTGGAGCGTGAACGGGTCTATAAGTATGTGCGAGATTTTGGTTTTGGGCAAAAAACCGGCATCGATTTGCCCGGTGAAGAGAATGGTCTGTTGCGCGACCCCAAGCGCTGGTTTGAAATTGATCTGGCAACCATATCTTTTGGGCAGGGGATCAGCGTGACCTCATTACAGATGGCTTCGGCTATGGCCGCTATCGCAAATGGGGGGTTATTGATGGAACCCTACCTTGTTGAACGGATCGTTGATGGTGATGGAAATCCTGTCTATCGACATGAGCCGCATGTGGTGCGGCGTGTGATCAGCGCAAAAACCGCAAAGCGGGTACGCGGTATGATGGTGGGAGTCACCGAACCCGGTGGCACCGGAGTTCGTGGGGCCATTGAAGGCTATCGCATCGCCGGTAAAACCGGCACTGCGCAGAAGGTCGATCCCGTGACCGGGGGCTATTCCGTGGATAAGCGGGTCGCTTCGTTTATCGGTATGGTGCCGGCGGGCAAACCCGCCCTGCTTCTTTTGGTGACCATCGATGAACCCCAGGGGAAAACCTACGGAGGGCAGATCGCTGCTCCGGTCTTCAGCCACATCGCAGAAGAGTCATTACGTTATCTCGATGTGCCGCCAACCCAGTCGATTGTTCGGCGTACCCTGCCGAAACAGGCGCCGGTTGTTCGTCAGAAAAAGACGGTACTAGAGAAGACGTCGATCACCGAGGGCAAGAGTCAGATGCCTGATTTTCAGGGTATGAGTTATCGCCAGGTTCTTAAAGCCATGCAGCGTCAGAAGCTGAATATTAAACTTTCGGGGAGTGGTCGTGTCGTTGAACAATCACCGAAGGCGGGCGAAGTTATCCGTTACGGATCTGAAATATGGGTTCGGTTTGGGGCTTGAAATGGGAAAAGCATTGAATGCAAATTTTTCATTAGATGAATTGATCGATGGAATTCCCGGTCTGATGATGACTGGCGGGGCTGCCGAAATCTGCGGGCTGAGTTGTGATTCGCGGCAGACGGTTGCTGGAGATCTGTTTTTCGCCTTGCCGGGGGTCAACTGTGATGGTGAGGCCTACGTGACGGCGGCAATTGCAGCTGGAGCCGTGGCGGTGGTTCTGAGCCGGCAGCCGAAAATCGATTATAAGGTGCCGGTTGTGGTGGCGGCAAACATCCGTCAGGTAATGGCGCATGTTGCACAACGCTTTTACGGCGATCCTTCCGCGGACATGTTGGTGATCGGGGTGACCGGCACCAACGGAAAAACCACGACCAGTTACCTGCTCGAGTCGATTCTGCAACAGGCCGGTTATCGGCCAGCCATTTTCGGAACCGTTGATTATCGCTACGCTGAGACCAAAATTCCGGCGACCCACACCACACCAGAATCGATCAGTTTGCTCGAATATATCGCTGAGTTCCGTTCTGCTGGCGCCGACGCGCTGGTGCTGGAGGTTTCGTCACACGCCCTCGAGCAGCATCGGGTTGACGGCGTCCATTTCGATGTCGCCATCTTTACCAATTTAACCCCCGAGCATCTCGACTATCATGCAGATATGGATTCCTATTTCGCCAGCAAGGCACGTTTGTTCGATCTGGCCCCGGCACGCGGCGGCGTTATAAATCTGGATGACAGCTACGGTGTCTGGCTGAAGGAGCAACATCCCGAAGCCCGTAGTTTTTCACGTTTGCAGAAGGCCGATATCGGGCTTGAGTCGATCGTTGCCGATGCCGCTGGTTTGCAGGCGCAACTGACAATCGGCGAACATCGGCTCGCCTTCTCCTCACCCATGGTCGGCGAATTTAACCAAAGTAATATCCTGGCGGCGGCAGCTGCAGCACATTGTGCCAGTATTGCGCCAGAAGATATCGTAGCGGGGATTAGCAACGCACCGCAGGTTCCCGGGCGCCTCGAACGTGTCGCGAATAATCGACAGGTGCTGGCGCTGGTCGACTATGCTCACAGTAGCGATGCCCTTCATCAGGTCTTATCTGCCCTGGCCGGAATCGCTGCCGGACGCCGGATTACCCTGGTCGGTTGCGGCGGTGATCGTGATCCCAATAAGCGACCATTGATGGCTGCGACCGCTGTCAGGTCGTCGGATTTGGCCATTTTGACTTCGGACAACCCGCGCAGCGAGGATCCGCTGGAGATTCTGGAGCAGATGCGTGCCGGTGCTCTTGAGGCAGGTGCAGAATTGAATTGTGCCCAGGCGTTGTCTGGGGAGGCGGGTTTTGTAATTATTGCAGAACGGCGTGCCGCGATCGAGTTTGCGGCGAGCCTTGCGCGTGCCGGTGATCTGTTGCTGGTGGCGGGGAAGGGACATGAAGATTATCAGATCCTGGGCAACCAAAAGATCCATTTTGATGACCGTGAAGAGTTGCGTCGCGCCTTCGCGTGTGATGTCGTCCGTGAAGGGGGTCAGTTATGATCTTTGACTTGGAGATAATTGCACGCATTGCTGCTTCGAACCTGCCTGACAATGGTCGAGGCGTCCAGATCAACGGTATGTCAACCGATAGTCGTAACATAAAGCCAGGAGAACTGTTTATCCCGCTGCGCGGTGAGCGATTTGACGGTCACGATTATATGATTCAGGCGGTGAGAAACGGTGCTGCTGCCTGCTTAAGTGAAGAGGTCGTTGCCGGACTGAGTGTGCCGGTCCTGTTGGTTGATGACAG
>JAKIUS010000205.1 GCA_021647445.1 Geopsychrobacter sp.
TTCAATTTTAGTGGTCTGCTAGGTTGCAACCAGCTCAAACAGAGCTATCATTTGCCAAGCGGATCGCTCCGGCGATCAATAACCTTAAAGATGGAGGACATTCATGTTTTGTTACCAGTGTGAAACTGCAGCCAAAGGCGTTGGATGCGACAAAGTTGGAGTCTGCGGCAAGCAGCCCACAACATCCGACCTGCAGGATCTCTTGATCTATGCAGTTAAAGGGGTCAGCTTCTGGGCGCACCAGGCGCGTCAGAAAGACGCCCGCTCCGCTGAGATTGATCAATTTGTTATCAAGGCGCTCTTCACGACCGTAACCAACGTTGACTTCGCCGACAACTCCGTTGCCGCCGTCGTTGCCGAGGCCGTAGCAACCCGCGAACAGGCACGTCAACTCTTCGAACAAGCAGGCGGCGTCTTCGACGGCGCAGTTCCAGAAGCGGCACAAAACTGGGAATTCCCGACTGACCGGACAGCGCAACTGGCGCTGGCACAACTGCACGGCGTCAAAGATGCCGCCTTAGATGCCGATCTGCAATCGATGCGCAGCACCATTCTGTTTGGGATCAAAGGCCATGCAGCCTATGCTGACCACAGCCTGATCCTCGAGCGTGAGAGCGATGAAGTTTACGCATTCACCCATAAGGCCCTGACCGATCTGCAGAATGACAGCCTTGGGCTGATGGATCTGGTCGCCATCGCCATGGAATGTGGTCGTATCAATCTGGTTACCATGGAGCTGCTCAACAAGGCCCATACTGATCGTTATGGCCATCCGGTCCCCACTCCGGTCCAACTCGGCACCAAGGCGGGCAAGGCCATCCTGGTCTCCGGTCATGATATGCGCTTTCTTGAAGAGCTGCTCAAGCAAACCGAAGGCAAGGGCATCAACATCTACACCCATGGCGAGATGCTTCCGGCCCACGGCTATCCTGAACTGAAAAAATTCAGTCATCTGGCGGGCAACTGGGGTGGAGCATGGCAGGACCAACACAAGGAATTTCAAAGTTTTCCCGGTGCCATCGTTTTTAACACCAACTGTATTCAGAAACCGGCAGATAACTACAAAGACCGTCTCTTCACCTGGGATCGTGTCCA
Organism: Geopsychrobacter sp.; assembly: GCA_021647445.1. Taxonomy (GTDB): domain Bacteria; phylum Desulfobacterota; class Desulfuromonadia; order Desulfuromonadales; family Geopsychrobacteraceae; genus Geopsychrobacter. The sequence goes on from JAKIUS010000205.1 coordinate 1,096, forward strand.
GTTCCCCGATGTCAAGCACATCGACGGCTGGGATTTCTCTGAAGTCATCGACTGCGCTCTCGCCGCTGATGGCTTTACGGATGCCCCAGGCCAAGAGATCCTCACCGGATTCGGCCATAATGCGGTTCTCGGCGTCGCTGATAAGGTGATCGAAGCGGTTAAAGCTGGAGATATCAAGCACTTCTTCCTGATTGGTGGTTGTGACGGTTCCAAGACAGGCCGCAACTACTTTACTGAGTTCGCCGAGCCGGTTCCAAAAGACTGCATAATCCTGACCCTTGCCTGCGGCAAGTATCGTTTCAACAAGATGGAATTTGGTGATATCGGCGGCATCCCGCGCCTGCTCGATATCGGACAGTGCAATGACGCCTACTCGGCGGTGCAGATTGCCCTGGCGCTTGCCGATGCCTTTAAATGCGGAGTCAATGACCTGCCACTTTCATTCATCCTCTCCTGGTATGAACAGAAAGCTGTGGCAATTCTGCTGACCCTGCTACACCTGGGCATCAAGGACATCAAACTGGGACCGACACTGCCAGCGTTCATTACACCAAATGTACTGAATTTCCTGGTTGAAAATTTCAATATTGCTCCGACCGGAACCGCAGAAGAGGATCTCAAGCAGATCCTCGGGTAACAGGATCTCTCCTGAACAATAAAAAGAGGGCGAAACCTTGCGGCTTTGCCCTCTTTTTTTTCGCGAGTCGTTCAAAACGATTTTAATCGTTCTCTTTAAGTTCAGGTCTTAGACTCTTGAGCAGATCGTCAATCTCACGGCTGTCACCCATCTCCCAAGCCCAAAGGGTATGCGGTAACTGATTCACCAGATGAATCCGCTGATTCGAAGTGAGACGCTTAAAAGCCGAACTTCGCTTTACTTGCTGCCATCCCTGCCAACTGATCGTTGGATGTAACAGGACAGACATGGGTCACCTCCATTGATAAAATTAAGTTACCCCAACAATAATAAATATAGCGAAATTTAACCAGCATTAATTTACCGGCGAGGATTAACCCTTCAAAATAAATTGTTCGCCGGCAACCATCAGTTGCTCAAGGGCAACCTCCGAATTCGCCTCACCATAGAGTCGCACTACCGGTTCCGTCCCCGACTTGCGAAAGAGCATCCACGATCCATCATCAAACAGGTACTTACTGCCATCGATACGCACGATTTCAGTTATTTTTCGTCCGCCTATTTCAGTAGGTGGATTTTCGAGACGTTCGTCAATCCCCGCAGACAGGTCATCGGTTAAACGCAAATTGGTACGCCGCGAATAAACAAAACCGACCCGCGCATAGAGATCGTCGAGCAACTCACTCAACTTACGCCGCTCAACTGCGACCATCTCGGCCACCAGCAGACAGGCCAGAATCCCGTCTTTTTCCGGAACATGCCCGCGAATCGTCAATCCAGCACTCTCTTCACCACCGATAAGGATACGGCCTTCTGCTATATATTCACCAATAAATTTGAAGCCGACCGGGGTTTCCAAAACCTTAACCCCATGATGCTTTGCCACCGCATCGATCAGTTGTGAGGTCGCTACGCTACGCGCTGCGTCGCCCTTTTTCCCCTTGCGGCGGATCAAATAATCAACGAGTAGAGCCAGAAGATAATTAGGCTCGATATAGCGACCAGCGCGGTAAACAATACCGAAACGATCGGCATCACCATCGGTTGCGAGTCCGAGCATAATCGAAGCAGCGTTCTTCACCAGGTCGATAAAATCGGAGATATGGGCTTCGGCAGGTTCCGGTGGCTCGCCACCAAAATAGGGATCCACCTGATCATTGATCGAGACAATTTCTACCCCCGCTTCGCGCAGCAAGCGGTCAAGATAGCCACGTCCGGAACCGTAAAGCGGATTGACTGCGATCTTCATTCCCGAATCAGCAATCGCCTGCAAGTCGACAAGTTCACGAATACGAGCAAAATAATCGTCTGTCGGATCAATTTCAACGAACAGACCCTGGTCCGTAGCATCGTCGAGACGCATCTCCTTATAGCAAAACTTGCCTTGCAGAGCATTGGCCCTATCTTCAATATCCTGAGTCGTTTCAGGCAGTGCAGGACCGCCCCAGGCGGGTGAAAATTTGATGCCGTTATAATCATAGGGATTATGGCTGGCAGTGAAATTAATCGCCCCGGCCGCTTTGCGTTCCAGCAATGCATGAGCAATAACCGGGGTTGGAGTATCTCGCACACAAAAATAACAGCGAATTCCGGCACCGGCTAATATCCGTGCCGTTTCGCGCGCAAAATCACGCCCCATAAAACGCGCGTCGTAACCGACAACCACCCCCTGATCGGCGATCCCTGCAGCACGTAAATGATCAGCAATCGCCTGAGTGACGATGCGCACATTCTCCATGGTAAAACTTTCGCACAGAATGCCACGCCATCCCGAAGTTCCAAACTTTATCCTGTCCATCTACACCCTCCCAACAAATCCAGATTATTAATCAACAGCACTCTTCTTATGAAAAGCATAGCACAAGCGGCCTGTCCCGGACCAAGAGTCCCACATCATTTCATTCCCCCAAAGAAGGACCTTGATAATCCTCAACCAACTCGGCATAGGGACAATCTGCGGGCAGGATTCCAGCCGCGACAATTTCCGGAGACAACCGCTGACAGTCATTACGCACACGATCTCTATCGGCATAGATACGACAAAGATGCGTTTCAAGATCGAGCTGATCGCAGGGAATCCGTGTATAAAAAATACGTCCTTCAAAATCGATCTTTTCATAGCAGCAACGAGCACAACACTTACATAATTTTTCCCACTGCTCCGTCGAGAGGGACTCTAGTTTTAACTTGGAAGTTTTCATTTCTTGAATCCTAAACAATCGAGCACCGAGGGTCAATCACGCTTATCATTCAAAGGATGATTAAAAACTGAGAAAATCATTGACTAGACGTCCATTTTTTGTGTATTAGTAGCCGTTCTGGACGCGAAGCAAAATATAAATATCGGAGGAATTAACGATCATGCAGTGCCAAACCGTACTTGCAGGTACCGAGTGTACTTTCTGGAAAAAAGCAGGCTGCTCCGCTGAAGGTGGCAGCTGTCAAGTTGTTGTTGAAGACTGTCAGGGCTGTGAACGCATCGTCAAGGGAAGTATCGGCGAAGTTTGTTCTTCCTTTCCCAACCCTGCGGCCAAATGGAAAAGTGGGTTATGTAACTACGCGACCCACCGTAAGGTCGATATCAAGGTGGATGATATCCGGATCAACCCGCTCAAAGCTGCCAAACGCGCTGCCAAGAAATAACCTGCACAGCGAGCTGAATATACGACAGCGTAAAGGCCGCCGGTTTTCCGGTGGCCTTTTCTTTTTGTCACATTTCAGAAAATGAACTCATGGCAAACGAACCAAAAATCGGCGTGCTCTATGGTCTGGCCGCTTATCTCATGTGGGGATTTTTCCCTCTTTATTTTAAGCAGATCGCCAGTGTTTCCCCACCAGAAG
>JAKIUS010000206.1 GCA_021647445.1 Geopsychrobacter sp.
CATCTGTATCTGCTGCAGGAAGCGATCACCAACGACGAAGCCCTGAAGCAGCGGTTTCGGGAGAAATACGCCAACTGGCAGCGGCTCATAGAGGAGACTCTTGCCAAGATTCTGCATGCCGACATCGATTGTCGCGTCTTTGCCCAGATCATTCTCGCGGCGCTGGATGGTTTCATCATTCAATCCTTGTTGGGAGTCGAGGGGCTCTCGCTGGAAGAGATATCGCGATTCGTATTGGGTGGGACCTGATTTTTTTTGCACTGCATAGCGGTCGGTTGACCGACCGAGAGGAGGAGAATATGTCGACGGTTTTAGGGACCGGCACCTTGCCTGTTCCATTGTCGGTCCGCAGCCAGAGATCTGTGCAAGATTTCATGTTGCGGATGCTGTTCTGGCTGGTGGGCCAGGCGTTTCTGGCAGCAGCCAGATGGGATAAGGGCTTGCGTCGGGAGTTGGCCGGGTGGGAGGAAGGCTTTGTTCTCCGTTTCATGGTGGCACCGGTCGGACCGATGCTGTTGCTGAAAAAGAGGCAGGGACGTTTGCGCTACCAGGGGGGAAGCGGGTCGCAGGCCGATCTGACCATCTGTTTCAAGACGTTGGGGGCGGCTTTAAGGCTGTTTACCGCGCGTCTCAGTTTTTCGGACGCATTTGCGCAACATCGGGTGAGTGTTGTGGGGGATGTTGCGCGGGCCATGTCTGTTTATCGTTGCTTTAACCAGGTTCAGTTCTATCTGTTACCCGGCATAATGGCGCGCAAGGTGTTGAAGCGGAAGCCGCCTCTCACTTTTGGAGCTCTATTGATCCGTTGTTATGTCTGGTTCGTGGGGATCCCCTGTGGACTTTTTATCCCGATTCGGAGGCGCATGTGAAAGCAAACTATTTTGAGTTTCATAACCCGTTGAAGATTCTCTCTGGAGATCAGGCGTTGGAAAATCTTCCCTATGAACTCGAACGGCTTGGAGTCAAGGCTCCGTTGTTGGTGACCGAACGTCAGTTGTTGGAGATCGGTCTGGTCGCGCAGGTCGCTGCGGTCTTCGCCGGTGCCGGAATCAAGCTGGGTGGGATGTTCAGCGAAGTGCCGGTCGATTCCTCGACCCAGGTCGTCAATCAGATCGCCGCCCTGTTTCGGGAGTTGCAGTGCGATGCCCTGATTGCCGTTGGTGGTGGTTCGGTGATCGATACCGCCAAGGGGGTCAATATCGTTGTCAGTCAGGGACAAGACGATCTCGTCGCTTTGATGGGAGCCGAAACGCTGCACCGGCCCATGAAGCCATTGATCGTGATTCCGACTACTGCCGGAACCGGTTCCGAGGCGACCCGGGTAGCGGTCATTGCCGACCTTAAGCGACAGGTCAAGTTGGCTTTTACCTCTCATCGCCTGATTCCCGATGTTGCCATTCTCGATCCGCGAATGACCTGCACCCTGCCGCCGTTGCTCACTGCTGCGACCGGCATGGATGCCCTGACCCACGCGGTGGAGGCCTATACCGGTCTGCAGAAGAATCCCCTCAGCGACGCCTGTGCCGTAGCCGCCATTGAGCTGATTCGCGAAAACCTGCTGTCAGTGGTGATCCGGGGGGAAGATCGGCAAGCACGCCTAGCGCTGGCTAATGCCGCACTTTTGGCCGGGGTGGCCTTCTCCAACTCAATGGTCGGCATTGTCCATGCGGTTGGACATGCCCTGGGGGCGGTCTGTCATTTGCCTCATGGGGTGGCGATGGCGGTGTTGCTTCCCTTCGGCATGGAATACAATCTGAAAAGCTCATTTGCCGATTACGCGGCTTTGCTCTTGCCGCTGGCGGATGCAGAAGTTTATGCCGCCACGCCGCATGCCGCAAGACCTGCGGCGGCGATCGCGGTGGTTCGGACATTGCTGCAAGAGTTGCAACAGCAGTGTGAGTTGCCGTGTTCGTTGCGGGAGGCGGGGGTAAACCAGACGCAGTTTGCCGAGATTGCCGATAAAGCGTTGGACGACGGTGCTCTTTTGTTTAATCCGGTCGAGGCGGATCGGGAAGATCTGTTTAATCTGTTGCGGAACGCTTGGTAAGTTAATGAAATCCCGTCGGCCGGAGGACTTTATGCGTGAAATCAGTGCCGTGTTGCAAGAACAACGACAATTCTTTGCCAGTGGCAAGACCCGCGAGCTGGCCTTTCGTCGTGAGATGTTGCTCCGTCTTCAACGATTGATCAATCGCAACGAGCAGGCGATCTTTGCCGCTTTGCATCAAGATCTGAAAAAGCCTGCCTGTGAGGCGTATGCGACGGAGGTCGGGATGGTGCGCGCTGAGCTCAGTCATGCTCTGAAGAAGCTCGGTACCTGGGCCCGGCCACGCCGGGTGCGGACTCCCCTCGCCCAATTTCCGGCCAGCAGTTATCTCTATCAGGATCCGTACGGGGTGGCGTTGATCGTGGCTCCCTGGAATTATCCCTTTAATCTGGCGCTGGCCCCCTTGATCGGTGCCGTTGCGGCCGGCAACTGTGTGGTGCTGAAGCCCTCGGAGTTGGCATCGGCGACCTCGACCCTGCTGGCCCGGTTGCTCGGTGAGGCATTCCCCGAGCATTACCTGGCGGTGATCGAGGGGGGGATCGAAGTTAATCAGGCGTTGCTCGAAGAGTCTTTCGACAAGATATTCTTCACCGGCAGTGTTGGGGTCGGCAGGTTGGTGATGGCTGCCGCCGCTCGCAATCTGACCCCGGTGACCCTGGAACTGGGGGGCAAAAGCCCCTGTATTGTCGAGCGGGACGCGAATCTCGATCTGGCGGCGCGGCGGATTGTCTGGGGTAAGTTTCTCAATGCCGGGCAGACCTGCGTTGCCCCTGATTATATCTTGGTTCATGAGGAGATCAAGGACGATCTGGTACGGAGAATGGTGCAGCAGATCGCGCAGTTTTATGGTGCCGATCCGGCGCAAAGCCCCGACTACCCGCGGATTGTCAATCGGCGCCATTTTGACCGCCTGCAAGCATTACTGCAAAAAGGTCAGATCGTCACCGGTGGGACGGCGGTGCGGGAAGATCTGTATTTGGCACCGACCTTAATTGAAGCGGTGGATTGGCAGGACCCGCTGATGCAAGAGGAGATCTTCGGCCCGATTTTGCCGGTGATCAGTTTTGCAACGCTGGATGAAGCGCTGCAAATTGTCGAGGGGCAGCCCAGGCCGTTGGCGCTCTATCTGTTTTCCAATAACCGCAAGGTTCAGCGTCGGATCATGGCAGAAGTCTCATTCGGCGGTGGGTGCATCAACGATACAATTCTGCATTTGGCGAATCCCAACCTTCCTTTTGGTGGCGTGGGGACAAGTGGAATGGGGAGCTATCATGGCCAGGCCAGCTTCACGGCCTTCAGCCATCAGAAATCGGTGCTGAAAAAAGCGCTTTGGTTGGATATCCCGCTGCGCTATGCGCCCTACGCAGGGAAGTTGAAGTGGTTGAAGCTGTTTTTGCGTTGATTGTTGCGGAGTAATCAGCCCCGACTCAATCAACCCAGGTGACATTCTCTTTTCCGGTACGAGAGATGGTGGCGATGGGCCGTTTTGCTCGTCGGTCTCAGTTTTCCGGGGCGACGGGGGCAGATCGACGGGCGGTGGAAAAAGCCTTGGTGCAAACCGATACACTGCATTTAGCCAGCCGTTTGATTACCGCTTTGAGTGGGGGGGAGTTGCAGCGGGTGTTCTTGGCGCGTGCCTTGGCACAGGAGACACCAGTCTTGTTGCTTGATGAAGCCAGCAGTCATTTGGATCTTGATCATCGACTCGAGTTTACCGAGCTGTTGATTCGTCTTAATCGAGCAGAAGGGACAACGGTGATTCAGGTGTCGCATGATTTGGACCAAGCAGCGGAAATTTCGCGGCGAATTCTACTGTTGGACGATAATGGTACGGTAACAGCCCTTGGAGTGCCGCCGGAGGTTTATACCCCGGCTCATCTACGCCGGGCGTTTCGGGTTGAGGTGATGGTTGACACAAACCCCCATACCGGAACCCCGCGCACCTATCCCTTGAGGCGCGATAACGCCTGAACTTCAGAATTATCAATTGTGTCGTGCTGGGTCAATTCGATAGAAGAAGTACCTGGGTCGTAGGAGTTTCGGCGTAGAGTTCTTCAGCCAGCTGCTTGCGTCGCAGCAAGGCCGCACGTTGATTGATGTAGCCTTTATCGGTGATCTCGCCGGCATCGCTGTTGGGTGGTTCGCTCATGAGCATGATGCGAGAGATACGGGTTGCCGAGCCCTGTTGTGCGGCGTTAAAGCGGCTTAGGGATTGGCGCAGGGCGGCTTCGATCTCGGGATGCCGGATCAGCTCGTCTGCTGAGAGTTCCTCGTTGGTGTCTTTGCAGAGTTTGCGGCAAGCGGCCAGGTTTGGCCAACCGAGAATGCCGATCTCTTCACGATCATGACCGGTGATCAGTGCGAACTGCAGGATCGGCGCAGCGGCCGCCAAAATTGCGACCCGCAACAGGCCAACCCGGACCCAGGTGCCGCTCATCAGTTTAAAATCCTCGGCGACCCGGCCGTCGAAGGAGATCCCTTTACTTGGATCGTTCGGATCGACGAAACGTCCGGCGT
>JAKIUS010000207.1 GCA_021647445.1 Geopsychrobacter sp.
GCACCGGCGGTGCCAAAATCGTCGAGGGGTGTTACATAGGTGATGCTGACGCCGAATTCACTGCCGTCTCCAAAAAAAAGACGGATGGTCTCGGGCTGATGATAGAGCAGCATGACCAGTTCGGTGATGCCGTGGCGCTTAAGCAGGTCGATGATGTGCAGCATGATCGGGCGATTGAAGAGTGGAACCATCGGTTTGGGTTGGTTGATCGTCAACGGGTGCAGTCGGGTTCCGAAGCCGCCTGCCATGATCACTGCTTTCATGCTCTCTCCTTGAGGTGGGACTTGAGGTGTCTTACGCTGTGCTTATAGTTTTCTTGGGCGAACTTTTCAGGTATCTCGCTTGAGTTGCCTGGCGATCTCTTCTTTTAATTCGGTGAGATCCGAACTCTTGACGATATAGGCATCGGCCAGCCAGGATGAGAAATCATCTTTGTAACAGTTGTAGGCACTGCAGAGGATAACTGGCAGATCTTTCCGCTGTTTGACGATCTTCTGCAACATCTCTAATCCGCTCTCTTGCCGAATTTGAATATCGAGAACCACCAGATCGATCGATTGTTTTTCGAGCAGTTCTGTGGCTTCGGCGCAGTTGGCCGCCGTGACGACATCGTAGCCTTCCTCTGTGAGTTCATCGAAATAGAGCAGGCGCAGGCCAGGTTCATCGTCAACAAAAAGGATTTTCGCCATTGAATTTCTCCTGGGGAATCATTGGATTCTGAAGTTCAGAAATTGTAGCTGTTCTAGCGCAGAAGTATAACAGGGCAGGTCGCTGCCGCAATGGTTTATGAGGAGAAAATTGTGTTTTTCTTCTCGCTTTTTTTCTGGTGGAGATGGGGCGATTTCCCGCTTGCTCCCTGCCGTAGTTCTGGGCATACTGGCGGCCATGCGTCGTAAAGCTTTCAACCTCTATTCAACTCACCTCAAGGCCCGGTTTAGTGGCCGTGTTCACAAAATCTCCATTGATGGCGGTTTCGGTTGTCCCAACCGCGAAGGGGGGCGGGTTGGCCACGGGTGCCTCTTCTGCGCCCCGAGCGGATCGGGCTCGGTGGGGATTGAAGGGCACGAGCCGATCGGGGTGCAGGTCGAACGCGCCAAGGCTTTGATGCGCCGCAAATTCAGGGCGCAATGGTTTATCGCCTACTTTCAACCCTATTCCAACACCTTTGCTCCGGTTGAGGTTTTGCGTGAGCGTTATGACCTGGCGATGCAGGTCGAAGATGTGGTCGGATTGGCGGTCGGCACCCGTCCCGACTGTCTGGCTGAGGATGTGGCAGACCTGCTGGCCGAGTATGATCGGCGCACCTATTTCTGGCTGGAACTCGGGTTGCAGACGATCCACGATAAAACTCTCAATTTTTTGGAACGCGGTCACAATTATCGCTGTTTTCTGGAGAGTTACCAACGCGCCAGAGAGCGCGGTCTCAAGGTGTGCGTACATCTGATTCTGGGTCTGCCGGGGGAGAGTCGTGAAGAGATACTGGCGACCGCTGATGAGATGGCACGTCTTAAGGTCGATGGTGTGAAACTGCATCTGCTGCATGTGCTGGACGGGACGCCGCTGGGGGATCTTTATAAGCAAGGCGGGATAGAGATGCTTGAAATGCAGGAATATGTCGAACTCGCGGTCGATTTTATCGAGAGACTCCCCCCCGAAACCCTGATTCACCGTTTGACAGGGGATGGTCCGCGTAATATTTTATTGGCCCCCTTATGGTCGATGAACAAGTGGGAAGTCTTAAATGCGATCGATGCCGAGCTTGAGCGGCGCGGGACCCTGCAAGGTGACAAATATCAGCTTATCTAAAGAAAGACCATAACTTTTTTAGCGGCAGGCCCAATAAAACCCTTATGGGGCAGGGTTGCTGTGGTTCTGGAATCTCAGGATTGAGCAGGTGTCGAAGCGACAACTTGCGCGGGAGAGACCGCTTCGGATGGACCACCCCAGGAGATCAGCAGCAGGGACGCCCAGGCGAAACTAATGAGAAGGAGAAAGAATCTAAACATGGCGCGTAATCTAGCACCGCTAATTCTCTGAATCAACTGAAGAAAATATTATTTTTTTGGAGAAGTCGATTGCGGCGGCGCTCGACTTCAGTGTTCGGATATTATGCACACCTTGGCTTTAAGTTCGTCGACCAGAACCTTGTTGTTTTCCGAGTAATCGACCGGCAGGTTAACCAGATGGACGCCGCCCTCAGCGAAGCAGTTTTCGAGCAAGGGCGCAAAGGTCACAGCACTTTCGACCCGATGCCCTTTGGCTCCGTAACTCTGCGCATACATGACGAAGTCCGGGTTGTTGAATTCAAGGCCGAAATCCGGGTAGCCCATGCTGTATTGTTTCCAGCGGATCATACCGTACGATTTATCTTCAAGGACCAGCACGACGAGATTTAAGCCCAATCGGACGGCTGTTTCCATCTCCTGGCTGTTCATCATGAATCCGCCATCGCCACAGATCGCCATTACCCTGCGCTTGGGGTAGAGCCTGGCGACCTCCATCGCCGAAGGCAAACCTGCCCCCATCGTCGCCAGAGCATTGTCGAGCAGTACGGTATTCGGTTCGGCGGCCAGATAGTTTCGTGCAAACCAGATTTTGTAGACGCCATTGTCCAACGCGATAACGCCATCGGCAGGCACCACCTTACGAACATCGGCGACAAATCGCTGAGGTTTGACCGGGAAGCCTGGATCATCGGCATGTTCACACAGGTGAAGATCCAGTTGGCCCTTGACCAGTTTGAAGTACGCGCAATCCTGATTTAACGGCCCGACCTTATCCGTCAGCCGGGTGATACTTTCAGCGATGTCTCCAATCACCCCGAGTTGAGGGAAATAGACATTATCGACGATGGCGGTATTGAAGTTGACATGGATGACTTTTTTGCCGCCATGCTCCATGAAAAAGGGCGGCTTCTCGACCACGTCATGTCCGACATTGATGACAAGATCAGAACGATTGATGGCGCAGTGGATATAATCGTTGTCGGAGAGTGCGGCCGTTCCCAGGCAGAGGGGGTTGTTTTCGTCGACGACACCCTTGCCCATCTGGGTGTTGAAGAAATAGATCCCGGTCTTCGCAACGAAGCTTCTTAGTGCGCTACGCACCCGGTTGCGATTGGCCCCGGCGCCGATCAGCAGCAACGGGTATTTTGCTGCCCGGATCATTTTCGCGGCCTGCCTCAAGATTCCTTCATCGGCATTGGGTCGCCGGGTTTGTGAGATTTGAAAGACCGGAGTGGTCGATTTTTCTACCGATTCGCGAGCGATATCTTCTGGCAGTTCAAGGTGAATCGCACCGGGACGTTCCTCCTGCGCCAGACGAAAGGCCTCACGGACAATGCTCGGGATTAGGTCGACATCGACAATCTGCCGGGTGTATTTGGTTAAAGGGCGCATCATTTCAACCACGTCCAGAATCTGAAACTGACCCTGTTTGCTCGACTTGATCGGTTTTTGTCCGGTGATCATCACCATCGGGAAGGCTCCCAGTTGGGCATAGGCCGCCCCGGTCACCAGGTTTGTTGCCCCTGGTCCCAGGGTTGCCAGACAGACCCCGGCTTTGCCCGTAAGGCGGCCGTAGGTGGCAGCCATGAATGCCGCTCCCTGTTCATGACGAGTGAGGATTAACCTGATGCTCGATTTGCGCAGGGCCTCGAGAAAATCGAGATTCTCTTCGCCCGGTACGCCATAGATAAATTTGACGCCTTCATTCTCCAGCGCTTTAACAAACAGATCCGATGCGTTCATGGGGTTTCCTCCTTATCGGGCAAAAATAGGTAAATCGTTCAGGTTTTCTATGTGGCGTTTAAGCTGCGACCAACGGTGTGGACAGAGAGCGTTCATGTCAAGGGGCGCATGAACTCATTGGGGCTTGTCTGTCGCCTGATCTGGGCGAAAGATCCAGCACCCAGTGACCAATCTTTAACTCCCTTCGGAACAACTGGCGCCGCAGGCGAAACAGGAGTAGCAGCGGTGATGGCCCAAGAGGACAGGTTGTTCCATCGCCTCGCTCAAGGTTTTGCCGAGGTCGTAGTTTTCGACGTCATCGACCAGGGTGCAGGCATAAACCCCACATTGACCATTCTTTTTGACGATCATCTTGCTGAAATTACACATGAACGTTGCGCGTTGCGCGGCGCTTAAGAAGCGGGTCATGCAGGTTTTGGTGATTTCCACGACCTCGGGGAGCGAGCCGGGCAGATGAAACTCGGGGAACTTGATGATGGTAATATCGGCGGGCACGCCGGCGGCGGCGAAATAGGGCGCGTAGGCCCGGTCAATCGCAGCACTCTCTTCGTCGGGCAGCATCAGGCGGGCAATTGATACGCCGAAGCCCGCCTGGTACAGCCGTCCGAGGGTGGCGAGGGCCTTCTTGAAGTTGCCTTTGCCGCGTGATTCGTCATGCTTGGTCGGGTCGGGGTGGTCGAGACTAACGCGAAAGTTTAACGGGTGCGGCTTGTCGCCCAAGGGCAGAACCTTGCCGATTTGATTCATCAGCGGTTCGGTGGCGTTGGTCAGCACCAGGCAGGGGCGCTGTTCCAGAGCATAGTCG
>JAKIUS010000208.1 GCA_021647445.1 Geopsychrobacter sp.
GATCTGGCTTGAATTGGACGTGCAGTTGGTTGAGGATAAGCTGATTGTCTTTCATGATGAACGTCTTGAACGAACCACCAATGGTCAAGGCTTGGTCAGCGAAACCTCCCTGTGTCAATTGCGGAAACTCGATGCCGGTCAGGGAGAAAGGATACCGCTGTTGTCTGAGGTTCTGGCTCTTTGTGCTGGCCGTGCTCGGGTCAATATTGAATTGAAGGGAAATAATACCGCCGTGGCGACTGCAAAGTTGTTGACCGAACTGTTTGCGGCAGGTTCTTTGATGCCGGATGAGGTTTTGGCATCATCGTTGCGGTTAAAAGAGTTAAGTGACTTTCAACATCTGATGCCTGGCGTCAGGTGTGCTCCGATCTTTGAATTTTTACCCGATGACCTAGCTGCGCAGTTGGAACGTTTTGCTGCCTGGTCGGTTCATCTGCATAAGTCTTTAATAACAGAAGACGTTATCGACAAAGCGCAGCAGCAGAACTGTCGGGTGTTTGCCTGGACGGTGAACCGCTTTGCCGAGATGAAATATTTGAAAAAAATGGGTATAGAGGGCATTTTTACCGATTACCCGGCACGGTTTATTAGAGAAAATTAGGTTTTTTGGCGGATGATCCGGTCAATAGACCATTTGAAAGCGTATATGGGGAAACGTTCGATTTACAGACAACAAAGGAGGAGAATCATGACAGAGAATCAGAAGTATTGTTTACGTTTTGGCAAAATTGCCGTCGACAATGATTTTCTACTGGCCGAGCAATTGCAACAGGCAATCCGTGAACAGGTTGATGATAACCTGGCGGATCGCCCGCACCGGGTTCTTGGCGCCATCTGTTTTGATCATGGCTGGATGTCCCCGGCACAGATTGATGAAGTACTGAACATCATGTTTAAGAATAACAGAATGAGGCAGGCCGCCGAAGTCTCCTAGCGGGCTGTCGGACTATCCGGACTGAAGCGAAAATTCGTCTGATTGAGGACAGCTTTGCAGCCAGTCGTTGGAAAGCTCGACAGACTGCTAGACTGTCGGGTTGAATTTCAGTCGGTTCGGCAAGACCTGTCATCAGATCAGGATGGAGTATGAATACCAAATCCAAAATTACCGCATCTATTCTGCCGCAGGGCCGTTTTAATACGGGTCGTTTTGTCGCTGAGGCTTTTTCGCATGCGACGACCGCCATGGCGATTGTCGCGGGAGATTTGCGTCTGCTTGAGTGTAATAATCGATTTTTGAAAGATTTCAGTCATACGGGGCATCGTGGTAACCCGGCAGACCTTGAACGTTATCTCAGCAAGGATGATCACTGGAAAATTTCGACACTCATCGATCAGTCTCTCGCCCAAGGGAATATGCAGCTTAAGACCGCTGAGCTGTTAGAGGGGGAGATGCAGGTTCAGTTTCAACCGTTGAACATCGGAGAGGGAGGCCAGTTTCTGCTCTGTTTCAGCCCGCGTTCCCAGGCTGAACAGAAATTGGATGAAGCCAGGCAACGCCTCTTGATGGTGGTTGAGGGTGTTTCGGTTGGTCTGGTGGTAATTGAAGCCGACAGCGACTTGATTATCGATATTAATAATCAGGCATTGGAACTCTTTGGCCGGACCCGAGAAGAGATGAGGGGTCGCACCTGTCAACAGTTCATCTGTCAGGAGTGTGACGATAACGGTTTTGAGGCCCTAAATGGTGGTCTGCTGCTGAGCGGTAACCGGATGTTGCGCGCTGCCGATGGCCAGCAACACCCCGTCGCTTTTTCGGTGAAACGCAGTCATTTTCGCGGTCGGGATTATTTTTTGGTCAGTATAACCGATATTACTTCTCAGCATTCTGCAGAACAACAGGTCTCACGTTTGGCGAATTATGATGCGATCACGGGGCTGCCGAATCGGCACCTGCTCCTCGATCGCCTGCAGCAGGCGAGTGCCTGGGCTAAAAGAATGCAGGGTTCGGTCGCTCTGCTGTTACTCGATATCGATAATTTTAAAGATTTCAATGATTCCCTCGGCCATGGCAGCGGTGACAGGCTGTTGGTGATGCTGGCAGAGAGGCTTAAGGGCTGTGTCAGACGTTCTGATACGGTGGCGCGGGTTGACGGGGATGAATTTGCCGTAGTCTTGACCGATATCGGTTCCGAGCAGCAGGTCGGTCAGGTGGCGCGTAAAATTCTGGCCTGCCTTTCAGAGCCATGCGTCATCGACGGGCGTCAGTATCATGTTACCGCCAGCCTGGGAATCTCTTCCTGCCCCGAAGATGCACAGGAGCCGGATGACCTGATTCGCTTGGCCGATACTGCAATGTATCGCGCCAAGAAAGCCGGTCGCAATCAGTTTCAGTTTTACTCGCCAGAGATGAATAAAGAGGTGTTACAGCGTTTGCTTTTGACCAATGACCTGTATCAGGCTCTGGCTGAAGAACAGTTTGAAGTTTACTATCAACCGCAGGTGGATATGCGCAGTGGCAGTATCTGTGGCACAGAAGCCTTGTTGCGTTGGAATCATCCGACATTGGGCATGATTCCCCCCGATCAATTTATTCCGCTGGCCGAAGAGACTGGCCTGATTGTGGAGCTCGGTCGGTGGGTTCTTGAGACCGCCTGTCGGCAGGTCAGGCAATGGCAACGTTCCATGATGGTGCCCTTGCGGCTGGCGGTTAATCTGTCAGCGGTGCAGTTTCGGCAACCAGATTTAGCGAAACAGGTCGAAGACGTGCTTGAAAAAACAAAATTCAGTGCCGCATTACTGGAACTTGAATTGACCGAGACGATGTTGATGGAGCAGGTTGAAAAAGCTCAGCAGGCCATGGAAAAGCTGAAGAAGATGGGCATTACCCTGGCGATAGACGATTTCGGTACCGGGTTTTCATCCCTCAGCTATCTGAAGCATTTTCCTATCGATCGGCTTAAGATAGACCGCTCGTTTGTCAAAGAGTTGACTGAGAATCCGGCCGATGCCGCGATTGTCGAAGCGATAATTGCCATGGCGGGACGCCTGGGGCATGAAATTATTGCTGAAGGTGTCGAAGAGGAGGCACAGGCCGAATTTTTGTTTGCCAATGGCTGTTTTGAAATCCAGGGATTTTTCTTTGGTCGTCCGCTTCCAGTTGCCGAATTTACCCTGAAACTGCAGAATCAAGTCGGTAGTTTCAGGAAGTTCGGAAAAGTTCAGCCCTCTCCTCGTACCTTGAAACCCATAGACGCAGGTATTTAAGATTATGGGCTAGAGTAGGTCCCGCTGGTCGAGACGGAAAAAATCACGCGCCTTGGGAGCCTCTTCGGCGCTGGCATAGGTGGTTGGGGCCGTTCCTGGGGCAAAGGCTTCAATTTTCGCCTTGGGGTCATCGTCGCTGAGCAGTTTGCCGCTCTTCTCGTCGATTGGATAAAATTCGATATCGTCAGGCACCTTAAAATCACGGGCCGGATACTGTTTGATCGCCTCTTTCATAAAGCTGACCCA
Source organism: Geopsychrobacter sp. (assembly GCA_021647445.1). GTDB lineage: Bacteria > Desulfobacterota > Desulfuromonadia > Desulfuromonadales > Geopsychrobacteraceae > Geopsychrobacter. The sequence goes on from JAKIUS010000208.1 coordinate 3,451, forward strand.
GGCTGGTGCTGCGGCGCGCGAGCCGGTTTCACTGCGGCCGAGGGGCCTTTCCTGGTCGTAACCGACCCAGGAGACGCAGGCCAATTGCGGAATAAAGCCGATAAACCAGGCATCTTTCAGATCGTTGGTGGTGCCGGTTTTTCCGGCAGCCGGGCGGCCAAGGGCTTTGGCCCGCCAACCGGTCCCTTCCTGTACGACACTCTCCATGATATTGGTAATCAGGTAGGCGGTTTCGGCAGAAATGACGCGCCGTGGCGGTTTGCGAATCAGGCGTTGATCGGCATCGATACCCGTTGCAAAGTCGGCAGGGTCGATCGATTCGAGAATGCGTCCGGTGCGATCAACGATTTTGTTGATGTAGCTGGGCGAAACCCGAATGCCGCCGTTGGCGAAGACTGTGTAAGCATTGAGCATTTCAATCGGCGTCACCGCAGTCGAGCCGAGCGCCAGGGTCAGATCCTGGGTCAGGGGGGTTTTGATACCGAGTTTTTTTCCGTAGCGGGCGACATACCTGACGCCGATGTCTTCAAGAATCTTGATGGTGACAACATTGCGGGAATGAGTGAGGGCTTGCCTAAATGAGGTCGGCCCATAGAATTTCTCTTCATAATTGCGCGGTTTCCAGGCAGTCAGCTTCCCCTTGTTGTTGAGTTCCTCATAGATCAGGGGGGCGTCGAGAATGACCGACGCAGGTGTATAGCCTTTGTCGAGGGCCGCCGCGTAGATGATCGGTTTGATTGCCGAGCCGGGCAGTCGCTTGGCCTGAGTGGCTCGGTTGAATTGGCTTTCTTTAAAATCGTAACCACCGACCATCGCTTTGATCTGGCCGGTAAATGGGTCGATGGCGATCAGCGCTCCCTGACCCAGCGGATGCTGCTCAAGTTTGAGTTGCCAGGGTTCACTGCTGTTATCGACAATGCTGACATCGATCACCGAGCCGAGCGGCAGGCGGGTCTGTTTTTCAGCGCCCTTGTTGCCGGTTGGGGGGACCTCCGCATCAACCACCTGAATCGGTGCCGCCCACTTGCTCTCCTTGAGCGAAATAGTACCGCTAAAAGCACCGATCTGGCAGAGGATGTTCCCTTCTTGCT
>JAKIUS010000209.1 GCA_021647445.1 Geopsychrobacter sp.
GATGCTGACACATCCAACGATGGAAAAACTTAACACCCTGAAACTGACCGGCATGGTCAAGGCTCTGATCGAGCAGCAACAGATGGCTGAAGTCGACAGTCTCGGCTTCGAGGAACGTCTGGGGTTGCTGGTCGACCGGGAGGCAACCGAGAGAGAAAACCGCAAGCTGGGCACCCGGCTGAAGAAGGCCAAGCTCAGACAGTCTGCCTCTATCGAAGACCTCGACTTCCGCCGTTCCCGAGGAATGGATAAGGCACTAATCTTGAGCCTGGCCGCATGCGCCTGGATCACCAAAGGGATCAACGTTCTGATCTGTGGCCCAACCGGGGTCGGCAAAAGCCACCTGGCCTGCGCCTTGGCCCACAAGGCCTGTCTTGAAGGATACACGGCGCTCTATCTGCGTCTGCCGAGGCTCTTTGAGGAACTCCGCTTAGCCAAAGCTGACGGTCGTTACGGCAAGCTGATGCTCAGCTATGCCAAAACCGACCTGTTGGTGCTGGACGACTGGGGCTTATCCCCCATGTCCGATCCACAACGCCGGGACCTGCTCGAACTGATGGAGAATCGCTACGGTTTGAAATCAACCATCATCACCAGCCAACTGCCGGTCACGGCCTGGCATGAAGCCATCGGCGATCCAACTCTGGCTGATGCCATTCTCGACCGGATTGTTCATAACGCTCACAAAATAGAACTGAAAGGAGAATCGATGAGAAAAAACCGCAAAACCTTGACCAAAGTGGACCACTTAACTTAAAACAAAAACACCAGCGTCGCTTCGCTCCGAAGGGTGGCCGGTTTGCTCCGGAATCAGTGGCACAGTTTCACCGGAATACGCATCGCCTGACTGGAGAATGTTGTTCAGGGAGTCTAAAACGTCTAATGACTATTATGGACGTTGAGAGAAGATTACAAATGGCGGTTCCGGGTGTTAAAATTGTCACTGAACAATAGTAGATAATTTTTCTTAAATGGATGCGCATTGTTTCAGCAATCAAACATTCTCAACTGCCCTGCACCGACAATGAATGATGCCCCACCATGCTGATTGCAGAAGTGTTTTGATTAGATTTTCAAGTGCTGATTTGCGTGGCATTTTTGTGTTCCCCTCAGGTGCAACGTGTCATTCTAGGATTGTGTAGGAGTGATCCTTCTAGATATCCCCAAGGACAATAGTTGATAGTTGAGATGTGACCCTGGATCAGACTTACGAGAACCACCGAACTATTCGTGAACAACGGCAGTATATTCCGTCCGCATTGCATGGTTAGACCGCTTTTTATGTATGGCTGGTCCGACCCCACAATTTTGCACACCAGTCAAAGACTATTATTGCGTAGGAGGTATTCCGACATCCGCAATTCCGGCCCGGATAGCCTTAACGATAAATTTGGCAGAGAGCAGGCATCCAATTCGATGAAATTTGTCACCTTTGTTATTACCTCCATCATCAACGACAGTCTTAGCCGCAAAAAAAGCTGGCTTGTTGGCTGCGAGCCTCGCAGCTTCATAAACAGAGTAAATCTCCATATCAAAGCCATTTAGTTTTCGTTGTCCATACGTTAGGGAAGACGTCTTGCCATCTTCGGCCATAACGGCGCTGCCACTGCTAGTCGGGACATCCGACTTGATATTACAAGTCAGCCGCTCCATCTCTCCTGACAACTCTGACTTGCCAGCATTTATATTTTCCAACAAGTAATCTTTCAACCCCACATCTGAACAAAGCTCTCGCAGTTTGTTGTGGACATCCACATCGATTTGCACATCATAGTGTTCAGATTTGAAGCCTTCATTACTCCATTTTCCCGCGTCGTGTTGGTGGCAAATCTGTGTTACCAGTAGGTCATAGATTTCGGACTCGCCAGCTACTCCACCACAAATTCCACTCATACAAATCAGACGTGGCTCAAAACGCTCAAGCGCCATGGTCGCAGTGACCGCTGCCGCGACGAGCCCCATCCGGTGCGCCCGAACTATCACACCTTTGTACATGTCTATCTGGACTTCTCGGCAAACTAGCCCTGAAATGGTCTTGACTGGTCCCCAAGTGTCGGTCAATCCATCGAAAGCATTAATTTCCTTGTCCAACGCGCAAACAATGACGAACTCATACTTCTGCTTGGGCTGAGTTGCCAATAGCTTCAGCTTCAATGCTTCTTTCCACTCACCATGCTCATTGAAGGAGATCACGTTAATGTCGACTTTGTTTAAATCGTACACAAAGTCCTCTGATTTCTCGGTGTAGCGCGTAAGCACGATTGCAGGGGTAAAGAACGACTTACTTTGGTAGTCCCTTGTCGTCTCAACTAACTGTGCATGATGATCTTCGACTGTGTGATCCATTCTAGACCTGGGCACTAAGAGGTCAAGAAGGATTAAATCAAATCTCGTGTTTGCGATTGCACGCGCATAGTCGTACCAATTCTTTTCACGCTGAATCTCAGCCTCAGGGATGATTTGAAGGGTTTCTGATTGGATCTCACCATACTTATCGTCCTCATCTTCAAGTATCAATATTTTCATAATTTCTCCAGAATGGACGTGAGCTCGATCTTCCATTGATTGACATCTTCTACATATCTCACACAGCCGGCTACTTTGATTCCGAACTTCTCTAGTATCTCTTGCTGTGCCAATTCCATTGGAATTGGCACCTCTTCTATCGGAATATCGGGGTATTGGGTAAGGATGATGCATGATGTATTACTGCCGGTAGACTCAATTTCAAACAACACATCCAGCCCGCCTGAAGATAGAGGAAATGGAGAACCTGCCCCAGCCTCTGGTTCATGACTGTGGATTGACATGTCGATAATGGCCAAATCAAAGGTAGAAGTTGCCAGCTCGGTAGAAGCCGTTGACAACGCGTGGCATTCCACAATATCGAGATGTACGGTAAAAAAATCTTTAAGATGCGCGCGAATGCTGTCCATCTTGAATGGATCATCTTCGACAATCAGGCACCGTGTACGCTCAATGCTCAAGGTCATAGGTAAGCCTCACGTGTACTTCATTATCCAAAACTTCGTACTGTTCAAGGGAAAAGTCTTGGCGGTTATGGGCAAGCTGTATGAGTTTCGAAATCCCGCTCTTGTTTTCGTATAAATTGGCATCCTGGAAATTCGCCCTCTTTAGCTCCTCAATGATCGCGGATACTTTAGCTGGGTCATCTGTTGGTCGAATCGAAGAGGATATATTCACGATCAATTGTTTCCTCTTGCCTGACGTAAATTCGAAGTTTCTCCGAACGGGGCAGCTACGGTCACCATGCTTGGCCGCGTTCGCAACGACGACAGCCAACGAGTCGTAGACAATGTGGTAAGCACCACCAACCAGTTCGACCTCGCCGTTGCTGTTCTCCTCTTCCTGCGGGTTGAAATCAGGGATGGTGTCCTTTATCTCAGCGACTATGGCGTCAAATAACAAAGATAGAGATGCTGTTGGCGCTACAATTGTCGGTCGCTTGAACCACCCGAACATCGTAGCAAGTTTGTTATCGATTGCATGTTCCAGCTCCCGCCGAAAACATTCTGCCCACTTAGTACTAGTAGTATCCACAGACGGTAGCAGCTCTCTGTTTAAAAACGGGAGGTTTTTCAGTAATACTTGTTGAGCTTTCAGATATCTAGTGACGGCAATCAGGTCACATTCCGCAAGCCTCCAACAATAGTCGATGATATCCAGCTCTATGCCTTCCACAGACTTTGTCTCGGCGTATGCTGTGCTGATGGTTTTTACCGCCGCACTCAGGATTTCAAGCTTCTGAGGAGTGTACGCATCGGGCTGCAGAAGGCCAAGTGGCTTCGCCTTGGAATTGACATGCAAACGGTCTTGTATAATGTCTTCAATCGAGCGATTGTATGAATCCTTCCAAACGCACCATTTCGCCGAAAACTGTGGCGAACGGGAAAGGCATCGAAATTTTTCGCCCTTTTCAATCTGGTTAATAACACTGGAGTATAGATGGCCGTGAAAGGTGCCATGTCGAATTCTCCGACCAATATAGGAGGCGATCCCAAATACAGGATTCGAGCAGAAAGCGTTGTAACACTGCCTCATTGCCATTGAAACAATCGTTTCGTCGCAATTGACAGAAACTCCTTTTCTCCCTGAACCTGTGGACGTAAGTGCACTGTTCAGTTCAATCATCATTTCATCCTCTATCCAGGACGAGAATCTCGATGGATCTACATAAATGCGATGGTCATCGATTTCATTTCGAACCCGATTAAGTTGATGATCGATTCGAACCGCCCTGGCGCGTTCAAGGAAGTGATCATCCTCGGTGAAGCGAGCCATCCATTCATGGAGGGTGGCCCGCACTTCCGGGATGTCCGCGCGGTGAGGTGCAAGCTTGTTCAATTTTGCGAGGAAGTCCTCGGTAGCAATTTCGTAGATATACTCGGAGACATAAGGGTGCGTAGCCTGATAGGCTTCGACGAGTTTGACGAGAGACCCGTCGTGGTGCTTAATCGTAACTTCTTCCAAGAGCTTTCTGAGATGGAAACTGTCTAGTTCGTTCTTGCT
>JAKIUS010000210.1 GCA_021647445.1 Geopsychrobacter sp.
AGGCCTTCTGCGGCTACTTGCGGTAGAAGTTCGTCGCAGATCATGCTGACATAGTCGTCCGGCCGGTTGCGATATTCCGGCGGGATGGCGTGTGCGGCGAGCAGGCTGGTCCGGATACGCACCGGAAATTCGTTCTCCAGGGCGCGGGCGGCGCGCAGCATCTTCAGTTCGGCGGCAATGCTCAGACCATACCCTGATTTAATCTCGATTGTGGTTACCCCTTCGGCAACCAGGGCGGCCAGTCGTGGTCGCGCCAGGTCGGTCAACTGCTGCTGACTTAAGGCGCGGGTCGCTTTGACCGTGGCGAGAATACCGCCACCGGCATCTGCGATCTCGGCATAACTGTCTCCGGCGAGACGTTGCACAAATTCACGACTGCGTTCTCCGCCGTAGATCAGATGGGTATGACTGTCGATCAGTCCCGGGGTCAGCCAGCGTTCGCCAGCGTCAATCGGCTGCACAGGGAGTTCGGCCATATTTAGTTGCGTCATCGAATCCAGGACAAGAATCCGCCCCTGACGAATTCCGATGGCCGCATCTTCCATGATCCCGTAGGGCCCGGGCCGCTGCGGATCCATGGTCGCCAGTCGCACATGGGTCCAGATCTGTTCACACTGCTGCCATAGGTTCGGCATGGACTCTCCTTCAAACTTAAGTCTTTGACCTATCCTTTAATTGTATATACAATACTAGACAATAAGGCAAGCAGGGGCAGTTATTTTTTAAATCGGGAGATGGTATTCAGCATGCAGACGGCAAAAACGACGCAACCGCGTTATCAGGCGATTAAAGACTTTATCTGTCGGCAGATTCGGGATGGTGTCTATCTTCCGGCCGCAAAGATTCCGACCGAGCAGCAGTTGACCCGGATCTTTGAGGTCAGCCGCATGACCGTCAATCGGGCGTTGCGTGAACTTGAGACCGAGGGGATTCTGTTGCGCCGTCAGGGGGTTGGGACCTTTGTCAGTGAGATTCAGGCGGAGTCCCCCTTGCTGGAGATTCACAATATTGCCGACGAGGTTCGTGGTCGCCATCATGTTTACAGCAATCAGTTGCATAGTCTGGAGGCGGTGACCGCTGATCAGTCAATTGCCGGGCGGCTCGGTCTGCAGAGTGGAGAAAAGGTTTTTCATTCGGTGCTGGTGCATCTGGAGAATGGCGTGCCGCTGCAACTCGAAGATCGTTATGTCAATGCCGGGATCGCGCCGAATTATCTGACGCAGGATTTTTCGCGTATCACCCCCAGTCAATATCTGAGCAGTGCCTTCCCCCTTTCGGAACTGGAACATATTGTCGAGGCGATTTCGCCGGATGAGCGGACTCAGCGATTGCTCGGCCTTGTTGTCCATGAACCCTGCTTGCGGGTCAAACGCCGCACCTGGTCTCACGAGCGCCTGATCAGTTGTGCTCATCTGATACATCCGGGCAGTCGCTATCGACTCAGTTCTCGGGCGCGAACGGCTGTTGTCGGAGCTCGGGCGCGATGAATCTCGCCCCTACACTGACTCAACTCGGGCGCGATGAATCTCGCCCCTACACTGACTCAACTCGGGCGTGAACGGCTGTTGTCTCCTGATATTGCACGATTTTGCTGCGCAGTGGTGTGATTGCTGCCGTGTTGGATTACTGTGATATATTGTGTGGCAGGTCATTAATCAATACTTCAATAATTGAGCGGGGCAATAATATGAAAAAAATGGTTCTAGGGGCGATTCTGGTTTTGTTGATCACTATTGGGGGTGGGGTTTATTATCTGCTGTCAAACCTTGATGGTCTGGTTAAGTCTGCCATTGAAACCTACGGTTCGCAGGCGACCCATACTGCGGTCAGGGTTGATGCCGTCAAGATCGGCTTGAAAGATGGTTCTGGCGCGATTCTTGGTCTCAAGGTTGCTAATCCCGCGGGCTTCTCCGCGGCCCAGGCTTTCTCGCTGGGTGAAATTTCGACCCAGGTTGATCTTAAGGCTCTCTCCGAAGATCTGGTGGTTATCGATCATATCCGGGTGATTGCGCCGGATATCTTCTTCGAATTGAATCAGGCTGGGCAGAATAATTTGGAGCAGTTGAAAAAGAATCTCTCTTCGGGTGGTACTGACTCATCGACCTTATCGCCAAACACCCAAACGCGTGAATCTGAAATGCGCTTGCTGATTCGCGAAATACTCTTTACCGGCGGAAAAATCCACGCTTCGGTCGTACCCTTGGGTAAAAAATATGAGCTACAACTTCCGACGATTTCGTTGAAGAATATTGGCGGCAAGAACGGTGCAACGCCGAGCCAGATTACCGCGCAGGTGGTGAAGGCTTTAAGTGACCGTGCATTAGCTGAGATCAAGAAGCAGGGGATCGATCAATACCGCAAGAAGTTGGAGGGGAAGGTCAATAAACGGCTCAACGCAGAGCAACAGAAGCTTGAGCAGAAGCTCAACGATAAGGTTGGTAAAGAGGTTGGTGGGCAGGTTGGGGATGCTCTAAAGGGGTTGTTCAATAAACAGTAATTGCTTTTGTTTGTCGTGCTGTGGGTTATTCTTTCTGCTCGCGTACGAAGCGATAGCCCCGGCCCCGCACGGTTTGAAAGTGGACAGGTTTCGCGGGGTCGGGCTCAAAATATTTACGCAGCCGCACGATGAAGTTATCCAGGGTGCGGGTTTCGGTGTCGGGTTTCATGCCCCAGACCGATTGCAGAAGCTCGCCGCGGCTGATGATCTTCCCTTCGCGCTGGAAAAATAATTGCAGCATTTTCATTTCGAGTTCAGTCAATTCAAGTTTGCCGTTGATGGTCGAGGCATGACGTTCGTCCAAGTCGATGCGGTTGGTGCCAAAGCTGTAAGTTTGTATCCTGCTATGATTCTGCTGACTGCGGCGCAGCAGCGCCTTAACGCGCAGCAGAAACTCTTTAAGGCTGAACGGTTTGGTCAGATAATCATCGGCCCCTTCCATAAGGCCGGTAATCCGGTCATCTTCATCACCCCGTGCGGTCAGCATCAGGATCGGCAGGTCTGAGCCCCCTTTGCGCAGTCGGCGGCAGAGTTCGAATCCATCCATTCCCGGCAACATAATATCCAGCACCAGTAGTGCGAACGTCTGATTTTCAAATTCGACAAGCGCATCTTCAGCGCTCAGGCAGTGGGTAACTCGGTAGTTTTCGGCCTTAAGATTGAAGATGATGCCATCGGCAATATTGGGTTCATCTTCGATCAGGAGGATATTGCTGGCAGATCTGTTCACCTAGGTTCCTTTATGGTTTTCTGTGTCAGAGGCAGGCGCAGAAAGAAGGTGGTCCCCTTATTCAGACCCTCACTCTTTAACCAGACTTTCCCATTATGTCGGCGCAAAATGGAGCGTACGATAAACAGACCCAGGCCACTGCCACGGATGGTCTTGCCGGCGATGCGTACCCGGTAGAAGATGCGAAAGACTTTTTTGTGCAGTCGCGGGGCGATGCCGCGCCCTTGGTCTGCGATGCTCAGCATGGCAAAGGCACCGTCGGTTTTTAGTTCGATTTGTACTTGTGGCGGACCGTTTGCGTAGAGGATGGCGTTTTCAATCAGGTTGCGCAAGACCGTCTCAATCGCTTCTTCGTCGAAGCGGACATGCAGTCCAGGTTCAATATCCCAGTTTATTGTGCCCTGTTTCGGGAAGGTACTTTTTTTCTGTTGCAGAGATTTTTCAAGGGCGGCAGAAAAGTCGGCCTCTTCGAAATTGAAACTGCTATTGCGGTGCTCAAGCTTACTGGCAGTCAGCAGGTTGTTGATCAGATTGTGCAGGCGTTCGGTATCCCCCTGCATCAAGTGCACGAATTTTTGCAACTGCTCTGGTTCGGGTTGGCGCATTTCTATAGTTTCGAGGTGCAATTGCAAGGAGGCGAGGGGCGACTTCAGCTCATGGCTGACCTGAGCGATAAAGTTGTGTTGTGCGCGATAGAGTGCAGCCTGACGCTGCCAGTAGAGGAATATGACGTAGATGCCGACCAAAATTGCGACCAGCAGAATGATCCCTTCGGTCAGGATCAGCCAGTCGGTTTTCAGTGGCAGTAGTTCGGTCTTGTACTTCGCCGCTAGCTCTTTAAGCTGCTGGTGGCGGCCGAGAAACCAGTAGATCCAGCCGACCAGTAGAAGAATCCATAATAGCTGGATGCCGATAAAGGTGATCAGGGGGTGAAAGATGCGGCGGATTAATTTCATGCTTCTTTGTAGCAAGGAACAGGGCGCTAAACAAGCTTGGTTGTAACTATATAGGGTGATGGGTTCGCAACCCCCATATCAAGGGACGCATGAACCCATCCATGGGGCTTGATGTCGCCATCCCTGGCGACAAACACCCTTGCTATGGGAGTCACAACCCATTTCGAAAGAGGCTGAAGTTACGCTTGGTTTTACACAACTATTACAGTTAGTGCGCCTATTGCTCTGCTAGAGTGTGCGCTGATAAAATAACGTACAAGGAGCAGGTATGACTGTGAGTTTAACTATTGGACGGCATAGTGTGCGATTTCCGGTGATTCAGGGCGGCATGGGAGTGCGGGTTT
>JAKIUS010000211.1 GCA_021647445.1 Geopsychrobacter sp.
AAAAATCTACGGACGCAAGGTCATGTTTATCGGTCAGCACAAAGGCCGGAATCTGAAAGAGCGAACGTTTCGAAATGACGGGATGGCTCATCCCGAAGGTTATCGCAAGGCGTTGCGTGTGATGCAGATGGCCGAACAGTTCGGTCTGCCGATCTTTACCTTTGTTGATACCCCCGGGGCCTTTCCCGGGATCGGTGCTGAAGAACGGGGCCAAGCCGAGGCGATCGCCCGTAACTTACGTGATATGGCCACCCTTAAGGTGCCGGTTATTGTGACTGTGGCTGGCGAAGGAGGCTCTGGTGGGGCCTTGGCGATTGCCGTTGGGAATCGGGTTTTGATGATGGAGTATTCGGTCTATGCGGTCATCTCTCCTGAGGGCTGTGCCGCGATCCTCTGGAATGACGGAGCTAAGGGGCCACAGGCGGCCGAAGCGCTAAAGTTGACGGCCCGCGATGTCGATGCTCTCGGTTGTGTTATCGATGATGTGGTCCCCGAGCCTCTCGGTGGTGCTCATAGCGATCATAAGACCACTGCCAATACCCTTAAAGGCTACCTGAAACGGCATCTTGATGAACTCTCATCACTGTCTGCCGAAGAACTCATTGAACAACGCTACCAGCGTTTCAGGGCCATGACCAAGATTGAAGAGTAATAACTCTATGCGTTTTTTCTCTTTGATCCTGCTGGTTCTCCTGCTCGCATCCTGCGGTGGACACCGCACACGTGTCATCGAGACTCCGCAGACCAAGGAGCTTAAGGGCTGGCAGAAGCCCTACGAGGTCGATGGTCAGAGATATCAGCCGCTGCGTGATCATCAGGGTTTCACGCAGCGGGGTATCGCCAGTTGGTATTGCAAGAAATTTCATGGTCGCCTGACCCGCAACGGCGAGACCTATAATATGTACGCCATGACCGCAGCGCATAAGACCTTGCCGCTTGGGGTTGAGGTTCGGGTCGTGAACAGGCGCAACGGACGGCAGGTGGTGGTGCGGATTAACGACCGTGGTCCCTTTGTCGCCGGACGGGTCATTGATCTCTCTTATGCTGCCGCCAAGAAACTTGGTGTTGGAAAGCAGGGCACGGCTCCGGTTGAAATTGTCGCACTCGGTTATCCACATCACAAAGGGGCGGTAAAAACCTATTCCGCTCCACTTGATTATGATGCTGGAAGTTTTGCCGTTCAGATCGGGGCTTTTTCACAACAGTCGAATGCCCGACGTCTGGCCGCCAAGAGGAAACCTGCGTTCGGAAGAACAGACATTTACTTTAGAGACAACGACGGGCGCGCTCTTTACCGTGTCAGGGTCGGTGATTATCGCTCGCTGGAGCAAGCGGAATCTGCTAAAATTGGTTTGCGTGCCAAGGGGTTTGCGGGGGCTTTTGTTGTCGCTTTCGATTGAAAAAAATCTGTTTTCAAACCTGACTATCCCTTTTTCTGTAAAATAATGAGTATGTTACTTGACAACGGGGTGATCTCTAAGTTTAATTGATCTTGGTTTTATTACGAGTAGGATGTGGGTCGGCCCATCAGGGGGGATGACCTGCTTGTCTGTCTTAGAGTAGAGGCAGTTTTTTTCACAGAGATAAACGAGGAGTAGAAGAGATGGCTGAAGGTACTGTCAAATGGTTTAACGATGCTAAGGGATTTGGTTTTATTGAGCAGGACAACGGGCCTGATGTGTTCGCACATTTCTCGGCTATTTCAGGCGAGGGCTTTAAATCACTGAATGAAGGTGAGCGCGTCAGCTTTGACGTATCTGAAGGCCAAAAAGGTCCTCAAGCAAGCAATATCGTAAAAATCTGAGTTTTCACTCAGCTGTTACGCATTGAAGGGTCGACCTTGGTCGGCCCTTTTTTTTGCGACGCGGCTGATGCGTGGAGACTTTGAGTTGGATATGTTGATGTGGCAGGAAAGGGGATCAGATGTCGAATCCTGGCGAATTTCTACAGGCTTGTGTCGAGGGGCGGGTTTGGCTTTATTGTGAACACTGTAAAGAAGCGAAAAACTTCAATCGAATCCGCCGGCATATAGATTCGATCGGCAACCCCGCCTACTGGGGAGAAGAGCCATGGTGGCATGATACGCGGGTTTTTGAGTGCCCAGACTGCACTACAGAGCAAAGTTCATTGATCGAACTTCGCTCCGTAGGTTAATTCTGATTCAGGTTCTTACCTCTTTTTTTTCTTTTTTATTTTCAGAGTTTCTGACGATCCGTAGTTACCGAGAAAATCCTCTTTGAAGGCGATGTAGTCGTTGGCTTCGATCGCCTTGCGTGCTCCATCAACCATATTGAGATAGAAGTGAACATTATGGATGGCTGACAGCGTCGCTGAGAGAATCTCATTGGCATTAAACAGATGGTGCAGATAGGCCCGACTGAAATTTTTACAGCAATAGCAGTCGCAAGCGGGATCGACCGGAAAGAAATCTCGACGATATTGCCGATTGGTTAAGCGCAGTTTGCCGCGACTGGTGAAGAGTGTTGCGCTGCGTGCATAACGGGTCGGAATCACGCAGTCGAACATATCCATGCCCCGTTCGATGCTTTCGAGGATATCTTCTGGCAAGCCAACGCCCATCAGGTAGCGGGGTTTGTGCTCCGGCAGGAAGGGGGCGGTATATTCAACGACCTTTTTCAGCAAGTCGAGGCCTTCGCCGACACTGACGCCGCCGACCGCATAGCCGGGGAAATCCATGTTTGTCAGTTGTTCCGCACATTCCTTACGCAGATCCTGATAGACCGATCCCTGTACGATGCCGAACAGTGCCTGATCTTCACGTTTATGATGCTTGAGACAATTCTCTGCCCAGCGCAGGGTCTTTTGAACCGATTTGGCCGAATATTCATGGCTCGCCGGGTAGGGGATACATTCGTCGAAGGCCATGATAATATCAGCACCTAGGTCGTTCTCGATCTGCATCGCCTCTTTGGGGCCGAGAAAAATCTCTTCGCCGCTGTGTTCATGGCGAAAGTGGACACCCTCTTCGCCGATCCGTTTCTTCGGTAGCGAGAAGACCTGAAAACCGCCACTGTCGGTTAATATCGGGCGTTGCCAGTTCATAAAATTGTGGAGACCGCCAGCCTTTTTGACCAGGGACTCACCCGGTTTCAGGTGCAGGTGGTAGGTATTCGAAAGGATGATCTGGGCACCTGTCTCTTCGACCTGGGCCGGGGTGAGTGCCTTAAGCGCGCCGTGGGTGCCAACCGGCATAAAGATCGGCGTTTCGATCACACCATGTGGGGTGTGCAAGCGGCCACGTCGGGCCGCCGTTTGAGAATCCTTGTGTAGAAGTTCAAACTTGAACATCGGTTAACTCCGTGAATACTGGTGCTGATGGCGTAAGTGCCGGGTTCGTGAGGGTATAACAGAATCGATGATCGCAAGCAAGAAAGAGTCCTTAAGTATTGATCTCTCCTCGCCTTGAAAAGAGACTTCGTTTAGCTGAGTATGTCAGTTTGCGTTACCTGTTGCGCTTGCAGGATGACCTGAACCTGCCCGCTTTCGCCCTGATTCGTTTGCGCCGTGAGTTGATGGGGTTGCTGAAATCCGATTTATTTGATAGACCGCAGCGCGAACGTTATCGAACCCTGTTGCTGCCAGCGCTTCCTGTCGATCCGCTCCTGCGCAGACGTGTGCAGCGGCCTGCCCCGGCATTTATTATTAGGCCCATGCGGGTTGAGTCGATACGTTTGGCTGCTGGTGATCTATTGCCGCTAGAGGTCTGCTTTTTCGGACAGGGGATTGGTCAGATCGCCGTTTTTTCGCAACTATTGCAATCTCTGGGTGAAATCGGTTTGTTCGCCCGGCGTGGTAGATTCTCTCTTGACGCGATTGAGGGCGCCGGCTCTGTGCCGGGAGGGCCACCGCTCTGGACTACTGGCTCCTTTGAGCTGACACCCCGGATTTACGATCTGTCGCAACTTTTTTCCCCTTCGGTCCCTTCTGAAATCCAACTTCATTTCGATTCTCCAGCTCGTCTGTTAAGGCAGGGCCGTCCACTGTTTAAGGCTGATTTCCCAGAAGTATTCCCTTTTCTTCTGCGCAGGGTCACCGGGATGTGCGCGATCTGGGCCGAGTTGGAGGAGCTCTTCGACGTCGACCTTCTCCTGGAGTGTGCAGGACGGGTAAGGGTCACTGAAAACAGTCTCAACTGGTGCGACTGGCGTTCATTAGCGAAAAAAGGGCAGGTTGGCGGCCTGCTCGGGACTCTGACTTTGGAAGGATCTGTGCTGCTTGTGCTGTGGCCGATTTTGACAATAGGTGCGTTGTTCGGTCTGGGTAAGGGGGCAGCCTTTGGGGCTGGTCGCTATCGACTTTTGTAAGGGCTGTGGTTGTTCCTCCTTGGGCATCGGGTATAATGAAGAAGTGGTGTTGCTTGGATCTTGTGGAGGTGACTTTATGAAAGATGCCTGGGACGATCGTAAAAAAGCCATTGAAAACGAATATTTTAATCGGCAGGAGCGCAAGCTGATCAAGAAGATGCAAGATGACGCCGAAGAGACCTTGATCAAGGGGCATTGT
>JAKIUS010000212.1 GCA_021647445.1 Geopsychrobacter sp.
ATGCGCACCTGGTCAGTTGTCTGGCCGATAATGGTAGGGATGAACGGGCGATCGGGGTGATTTTTGATGGCGTGGGTTATGGCAGCGATGGGCATATCTGGGGCGGCGAATTTCTGGTTGGCGATGCGCACGGGTTTGAACGTGTCGGGCATCTGGCTGAATTGGCGATGCCGGGTGGGGATGCGGCGACCCGTGAACCCTGGCGGATGGCCGTTAGCCTCCTGCACGCGGCCTATGGACAGAATATCCCACAACTGCCGCTGTTCGAGACTATCCCGGTCGCTGACAAGCGCTTACTGCTGCAGATGATCGAGAAAGGGCTTAATTCTCCCTTGACCTCAAGTTGCGGCCGTCTGTTCGATGCTGTCGCGTCCCTGGTTGGATTACGTCAAAGGGTCAGTTATGAAGGGCAGGCCGCCCTTGAGCTTGAGATGAGCATCGATCGATCTCAAGCTGTTCTTCCGTACCCTTTTGAACTGTATGCCGAGGGTCAGCAGTTTATCGTTGACCCCCGGCCCATGGTACGCGAACTGGTTGCCGATCTGCAACGGGGCGCAAAAGCCGCTACCCTGAGCCAGCGTTTTCATCTCGGCCTGGCGGAGGCAATCCTACAGGTCTGTCGGGCAATTCGCGCGCAAAAAGGAGCATTCCCGGTGGCCCTCTCCGGTGGTGTCTTTCAAAACGTTTTCTTGACGGAGCAGGTGGTGCATCTGCTTGAATCGGCCAATTTTGAGGTATTGTTGCACCGGCAGGTTCCACCCAACGATGGGGGGCTTGCTCTTGGTCAGGCGGTAATCGCGGGATGCTACTTGCGTCAACAGACTTAAATTGTCAGACTTTTTGATAACCGGGGTAGCAGGTTGTCGATCGGCCTGATTCCGGCCCCGATCACTTCTGTCAACGGGGTCAGGTGCATACCTGAGTTAACCAGTCCCAACATATCTCCTTGCTCTCCCGCCATCAATTTTTCGACCGCAGCCTGACCGAAACGCGCCGCCAACAAACGGTCGAATACGGTTGGCGAGCCGCCACGTTGGTAGTGGCCCAAGACGATGGTACGGATTTCAAAACCGATTTTATCCTTGATTTGTTCCCCTATCTTTTGTGCGTCTCCGGCACCTTCGGCAACCATGATGATCGAATTGCTGCGGCCCTGCTGGTAGCGGCGGCGTAGTTCTTGGCAGATCGCTTCGAGGTCGTAGGGTTCTTCGGGGATGAGAGAGAATTCGGCACCGCAGGCGATGGCCGAAACGACCGCCAGGTAGCCACAGTTACGTCCCATGGTTTCGACCAGAAAGGCGCGATCATGGGAGGAGGCGGTGTCTTTGATATTATCGACGGCGCGGGCGATGTTGTTGAGCGCGGTATCTACGCCGAGTGCCATGTCGGTAAAGGGGATATCGTTATCGATTGAAGCTGGAATACCGATGACCGGGATACCCCGTTTAGAGATCGCTAGCGCGCCGGTGAGCGAACCATCCCCACCTAGGACAATCAAGCCTTCAACCCCCAGTCCGCACAGATTTTCAGCCGCGAGGCGCTGACCTGCTTCTTCACGCATCTCTTTACAGCGGGCGCTTTGTAAAAAAGTTCCGCCACGTTGCAAAACATTGCTGACCGATTTCGTACTTAACAACTCATACTGCCTGTCGATCAGACCCTGAAACCCTTTTTGAATGCCGATTATCTCGAGGTTGGCGGCCAGCCCAGCCCTCACAATGGCGCGTACTGCTGCGTTCATGCCCGAGCAGTCACCGCCACTGGTTAATACCGCGATCCGTTTCATGATTTTAAATAATCTCCATAGTGGTGTTTTCGTTGACTAAATAGTACCGCAATTAATTTGATATTTTTTGCAGTGGCAACATTTTTTTGTCAATGTTACGAAGGTAAAAACGCAAGGATGATTTATTTTTTGGGAAATTAGAAAAATATAAAAATTGTTGACCTGACATGTGAGTCTGATACTGTTTGAGTTGTATAGTTAAAAATAATTTAGGACTTAAGGATGAGTCTGTTCCCCAGGTTTCATGGGGGGGATCAACAGGGATGGCCTACTATGAAGAATAAAATTCCACACATATTGCCGATCTATCCGCTTAAAGAGCATATCGTATTCCCTTATATGGTGATTCCGCTCTTCTTTCCGCGTGAAGCGATTGTCGTCATCGAAGAGGCGATGAAAGAGAGTCAGATGATTGGTGCGGTCTATTGTCCCGGTCCCAAGAACATTTGCAGTTTCGATGAGCATCCTCGTATTGGGACTGTGTGTAAAATTAACCAGTTGGTCAAGTTTCCTGATGGCGGCGGCAAGGTAACGATTGAAGGGGTGCAGCGTTTCATCATGCATGCTGCGGTGCAGACCGAACCCTGTTTGAAGGCTCAGATCGAATTGGTTGCTGAAAAAGAGGAACGGGGCCTGGTTGTTGAGGCGCTGGTGCAGAGTGTTAATGCGTTGTTGAAAATCGCCTTGGCCTACGGGCGTCCGCTGCCTGAAGATGTTCTCAAGATGATCGATCGCATCGAAGATCCTGGCCGATTGGCGGATCTTATTACGGTCTACTTAGGTGTCGATGCGGGAGTGCAGCAAGAGCTGTTGGGCATATTGGACCCGATTGAACGGCTTAAATCTGTCTATATGCATTTGACGACCGAGGTTCAGAAAATGCAAGTTAAGGGAGAGATCGATCAGGAGGTCAATAAGCGGATTGGCAAGGGCCAAAAAGAACAGTTGCTGCGTGAACAGATGAAGCAGATTCAACATGAGCTCGGTGATCAGGATCCGCGCCAGGCGGAAATTGGTGAGCTGCGAAAGCGAATCCGTACGGCGGATATGCCGGATGATGTGCTGATTGTGGCCGAAAAGGAGTTGCGGCGTCTTGAACAGATCAATCCTGCTTCCCCTGAATATACCGTCTCGCGTACCTATCTCGATTATCTATGTAACACCCCCTGGAAAAAGGGCACACAGGATAATCTTGATATCAAACAGGCTGGTCGAGTTTTAATGGAGGATCATTATGATCTCAAAGAGGTTAAGGAGAGGATTCTCGAATATTTGGCGGTACGCAGCTTAAAAGAGAACACCAAGGGGCCGATTCTCTGTTTTGTCGGTCCGCCAGGAGTGGGTAAAACCAGCCTCGGTCGTTCGATTGCGCGAGCTATGGGGCGTAAGTTTATCCGCGTATCCTTGGGCGGGATGAGGGATGAGGCTGAAATTCGTGGTCATCGGCGCACCTATATCGGCGCGCTGCCCGGACGTATTTTGCAGGAGATCTGTCGGGTAGAATCGAACAATCCAGTTTTTATGCTTGATGAGGTTGATAAGATCGGTCAGGACTTTCGTGGCGATCCCTCCTCAGCTCTGCTCGAAGTTCTTGATCCCGAGCAGAACGACAGTTTCAGCGATCATTATCTAGATGTTCCGTTTGATCTGTCCAAGGTGATGTTCATTACCACCGCGAATATTATGGACCCGATTCCGAGTGCACTACGTGATCGCATGGAGGTGATCCGGCTGAGTGGTTATAGCGATGAAGACAAGGAGCAAATCGCCTATAAGTATCTGATTCCCAAAGAGATCGAAGAAAACGGTCTTGCGAAGCATCCTATTGAATTTTCTCCGGCGGCAGTGCGCAAAATTCTACATGATTATACGCGTGAAGCGGGGGTACGTAATCTGGAACGGAAAATCGCTGCTGTCTGCCGTAAGGTCGCTTTTGACGTGGCGCAGGGGAATGAGGCGCGCAAACGGATCGAAGAGAGTGATATCGGCGAATTGCTCGGGGCGCGTTCTTATTTTATTGATGTCGCTGACGAACGTGATCGAATCGGGGTGGTGACCGCTCTGGCCTGGACCGAATCGGGCGGCGATATTCTGTTTATTGAGGTCGCACGCATGGCGGGTAATAAGGGATTGACCCTCACCGGAAGCCTTGGTGATGTGATGCAAGAGTCGGCAAAAACCGCTCTAAGTTATGTGCGCGGTCACGCCGAACTTTTCGGAATTGAAGAAGACTTCTTTGAAAAGAGTGATTTGCATATTCATGTGCCTGAGGGAGCAACGCCAAAAGATGGACCAAGTGCAGGAATTACGATGGCAACTGCTATCGCGTCAATTCTTTCAAACAAAAAAGTTAAAAGCGATATCGCAATGACTGGAGAATTAACTCTTAGTGGAAAAGTTTTGCCAATAGGCGGTTTAAAAGAAAAGTTAATAGCTGCATATAAAGCAAAAATCAAAACAGTTTTAATTCCAAAGAAAAATTTTGAGAGAGATTTAGATGATATTCCTGATGAAGTAAAAGAAAAGATGGAGTTTATTCCAGTAACTAGGATTGAAGAGATTTTAAAACACGCACTTGTATAACAAGTGCGTGTTTTTTATATTTATTGATTTAATAAATCAAATGGTGTAGAAACTAATTGTTTAGTATTTACAACATATGGAATAAGAGCTGCTGCTCTTGCCCTTTTGATAGTAAGTTCAACCATTTCTTGATGTTTTTTG
>JAKIUS010000213.1 GCA_021647445.1 Geopsychrobacter sp.
AATAGAACAGGGTTAGCAGGAGGCAAGTTATGAATAAAGGTCACATCCTCGCCGTTGATCAGGGTACCACCAGCTCCCGGGCGCTTATTTTTGATGCTGACGGGCAGTGCGTGGCTCAGGCGCAACAGGAGTTCCGCCAGATATATCCACAGGATGGCTGGGTCGAACATGATCCTGAAGAGATCTGGCAATCGGTGTTGAAGGTTTGTCGTGATGCCTTGCAACAGGCGGCAACCGCTGGCTTTCAGGTGGTTGGGATCGGAATTACCAACCAGCGTGAAACCACCCTGATCTGGGATCGGCAGACGGGTAAGCCGCTGTACAACGCGATTGTCTGGCAAGATCGGCGTACCGCTGATTATTGTGCCGAACTCAAACAGGCGGGACATGAAAATCAGGTCACGGCCAAAACAGGCCTGCTCCTCGACCCCTATTTTTCTGCCAGCAAACTGGGCTGGATTCTGGACCATGTCGACGGTGCCAGGGACAGGGCCGAGGCGGGTGAACTCGCCTTCGGTACCATCGATAGCTTTCTGCTCTGGCGTCTGACCAATGGGCAGGTTCATGCGACGGATGCGACCAATAGTTCAAGAACTATGCTGTTCAATATCCATGAACAAGTTTGGGATTCTGAACTTCTTGACCTGTTTAATATCCCTTATTCTGTTCTGCCCGAGGTGAAGGACTGCATTGCAGACTTTGGTACGACCGACACCAGTCTCTTCGGGTGCTCCCTTCCGATTGGTGGCATCGCCGGGGACCAGCAGGCCGCAGCGATTGGCCAGGCCTGCTTGCAACCGGGCATGATTAAGAGCACTTATGGCACCGGGTGTTTTGTGTTGTTGAATACCGGCGAGAAGGCCGTGCGTTCGCAAAACCGACTTTTAACCACGGTCGCCTACCGTGTGAACGGCAAGACCAGCTACGCTATCGAGGGCTCGATATTTATCGCCGGGGCGGCGATTCAATGGTTGCGTGACGGGCTTAAGTTGATCGGTTCGGCTGGTGAGACCGAGGGGTTGGCGCAGGGGTTAAAATCGAACCAGGGTGTCTACATGGTGCCGGCCTTTACGGGGTTGGGCGCACCGCATTGGGATCCTTACGCGCGTGGGGCGCTCTTTGGTTTAACTCGTGATACGGGGATTGCCGAAATCGTGCGCGCTACGCTCGAATCGGTCGCCTATCAGACCTATGATCTGATGGCGGCGATGCAGGCCGACAGTAATATCGGTGAACTGAGTTTGCGGGTCGATGGCGGCATGGTCGCTAATAACTGGTTCTTGCAATTTTTGGCTGATGTGCTTGATGTCCCGGTCGAACGACCCAGGGTGATCGAAACAACTGCGCTCGGCGCAGCTTATCTGGCGGGGGTGCACGTCGGCCTGTTTGAATCGTTGGCCGATGTGCAAAATCATTGGCAAAGCGATGTTAAATTTACTTCTGAACTGGGGGAGATTGATCGCGAGCGGTTGTTGCGAGGTTGGCAGAAGGCGGTTGCCAGGGTCCTTGAAACAGGCCCTTGATGGCAGGGTAAAGATGGTAATAAACAGAAATGGCCGCCGAAAATATCGGTGGCCATTTCTGTTATGGGTCTGTGTCTACTTATTTTGCTGCGTGCCGTGCCGCAGTCAGCCAGGAATCCCAGGTTTTCTGGTTTTTCTTGATCCAGTTCTTGACGTGACGCTTGATATCCTTCTGCGATTTTTCGCCGTTTTGCATCAGGGTGTTTTGAGCATTAATATCGTCCAACGGCAGGGTAAAGACTTCAAAGAACTTTTTCGCCGCTGGATTTTTGGCGAGGAATTTTTTGTTCGCTACAATCCGGATGTCACTGACAACGAAACCGAGCTTAATCGGGTCACTGACCGCTCCTTCGACTCCACTGACGGTCATGCGATCTTCTGCAATTTTTTGTGCCTCGACAGGCATTATTTTTGGAACGTTGATCCAGACGACATCTTTGCCCGGCTTAAGTTTGAAGATTGTCCAGTTTGGCGCCCAAGTGTAGAAGAAGATCGGCTGGCCAGCGTTGTAGCGTGCCAGGGCATCTGCCATACTCGCAGAATAGGAAGCTTTGACCGGGTTGATTGAATCGTTTAAACCATAGACTTTTAAATGATGAGTGATGACCTTTTCGCAGCCCCAGCCCGCAGGACAAGCTGTCAAGTCGGCCTTGCCATCACCGTTGGCGTCGAAGGCTTTTTTTACTTCAGGACGTTTGAAATCATCGAGGGACTTTATATTGTATTTATCTGCTTCCTTTTTCGAGACCAGATAACCCTGCAATCCACCCGCCTTAACCACATACCCGACCTTTTCTATTTTAGCGTAGGCATTTTTGGGTAACTGGCTGTTATGGTTAGGGAACCAGCCATTGGTCCAGTAGTCAACATCGCCCAGGGTAACGGCCTGGTAGAAGAGAGCGTTCTGCAGTTCCTTGGTTTTTTTGACCTTGAAGCCCAGTTCTTTGAGGCCTTCACGCACCAGAGCCTCTTGGAAATAGCCGGTATTCCAGGTTGCCCGGGCCGGATGAACCTTGATCCCCTTGCCCGGTTTTTGTTGGTCGGCCAACGCGGGCATGGCCAGGGTTAACAGCAGTAGAACAAATAGAATTCGTTTCATAAGTTTCTCCATTTTTTTGCAAAAGGTGAAAAGAAAGATTACTTTTTGGCGATGCCCTGAGTGATGCGATCGAGCACCATAGCCAAAAGTACAATAGACAAACCGCCAGTGGTTGCCAGTCCGATTTCGAGTGTGTTTAGTCCCTGGACCACCGGGTTCCCCAGACCGCCAGAACCGATGAGTGCGGCGATGACGACCATCGATAGTGCCATCATGATGGTTTGATTGAGCCCGGCCATGATCGAGGGCATGGCCAACGGAATCTGGACTTTGCGCAAGACCTGCCACGCGGTTGCGCCGAAGGCGGTCGCCGCTTCGACCAGTTCAGGGTGAACCTGGCGGATGCCGAGGCTGGTCAGACGGATGATCGGCGGCAGGGCAAAGACGATGGTCGCCAGAATTCCAGAGACGGTGCCGATACTGAAGAGCATCACCACCGGAACCAGATAGACGAAAGCCGGAGTGGTCTGCATGGCGTCGAGGAAGGGGCGTAACCACATCTCAAAACGATCGCTGCGACCCGCCATAATCCCTAGGGGTATTCCGACCAAGGCACAGATGAGTACCGAGACCATGACCATCGCCAGGGTGGTCATGGTTTCATCCCAAAGGCCAAGATAGCCGACGAAGAGAAAGGTCAAAACGGTGAAGGTCATCACCCTTTTACCGGCATAGCGCCAGGCGAGAAAGCCCATCAACAGGATTATCACAGAGGGGGGCAGGGTGGAAAATAACCATTCTAGCCCTTCTAGGCTGACCGCGACCGGGGCCTTGAGAATCTGAAAATATTCACGGTAATTGAGCACCAACCAGTCGACCGCGGTCTGCACCCAGTCATCGAGGGGGATCAGCTGTTCATCAAAATTAAAAATACGCATCAGTCTCTCTCGTTATCCTTGTTGGCAGGCGTTGGCTTCTGCGGGGGTCTCATTCGGTTCGCTGCGATGCAGGGTACGTAAGAACAGGTTTTTGGAGACCACGCCCTGATACTTTCCACTTTCGTTTAAGACCGGTAGCGGCCAGGGATGGCTGGCCACCTCGGGCAGGATATCCTGCATAGAATCATCGCTATGGGCGGGTTCTATGTTAACAAGGTAGGCACTGGCAATTATTTGCGGAGTTGTGGGATGGTCGATCAAATCACGCAGCGAATCTGCCGAGACGATCCCCAAGAACTTGCGATCAGTATCGACGACATAACCATAGTCCCGGTCGTTTTTGATTAGGCGTTGCAGAGCAGCGCGCGGGCTTTTGCCCTCGGTGACGACAATGGTGACCTGGCTGTCGGTTGCGATGTCGCCGGCGGACAGGATATTGGTCGGGTCGACCCCACGGAAGAAGGCCCGCACGTAATCATCGGCCGGGTTCTGTAGAATCTCCTCCGGGGTGCCGACCTGGACCACCCGGCCGCCCTCCATGATCGCGATACGGTCACCGATGCGCATCGCTTCATCGAGGTCGTGGGAGATGAAAACGATGGTGCGTTTTGAGTGAGCCTGAAGTTTCAGCAGTTCATCCTGCATCTCGGTGCGAATCAGTGGATCAAGCGCAGAGAAGGCTTCATCCATTAATAAAATTTCCGGGTCAACCGCTAGTCCTCGGGCCAGACCGACTCGCTGCTGCATGCCGCCGGAGAGTTCATCCGGCATGCTGGCAGCCCAGGCTTCAAGGCCGACCTGCTCTAAGGCCTGCAGTGCACGCGCTTCACGGGTTGCTTTATCGACGCCATCCATTTCGAGGCCGAAGGCGGCGTTCTGCAGGACGTTCATGTGCGGCATAAGGGCAAAGGATTGAAAAACCATGCTCATCTTCTGGCGACGCAGCTTGATTAACTGTTCATTGTTCATGCTGGTGATCTCGGCGCC
>JAKIUS010000214.1 GCA_021647445.1 Geopsychrobacter sp.
TCGGTAATTTCCAGCGAGGTGCCCCTGTGATTCGGGCCTTCGCTTAGAAAATGAATCGCCAAGGGATGTATGTCTTCCGGTCGTTCGCGTAAGGGGGGCAGGGTGATGGGTAAGAGATTGATCCGGTGATAAAAATCTTCGCGGAGCTCTCCACGCTCAACGCACTCCTCCAGTTTTTTGTTCGAGGCAAAAACAAAACGGACATCAACGCTGATGTCGCGACTGCCGCCCAGTCTCCGGAAGGTTCCTGTTTCTAAAATACGCAGCAACTTGACCTGGACGTCGAGGGACATCTCCGAGACCTCATCCATGAACAGAGTCCCGTTGTCTGCCAGTTCAAACAGTCCGGCACGTGCCTTGTTGGCGCTGGTAAACGCACCCTGCATGTGACCGAATAGTTCACTCTCTGCAGTATTCGCATCCAGACGGCCGCAATTGACCGTTACAAAAGGCTTGTCTTTGCGCGGACTAGCGTCATGTACTGCCCGCGCAATCAACTCTTTGCCGGTGCCACTCTCGCCAAAAATAAGCACATGTTCATCGGTTGCTCCCCAACGTTTGACTGTTTTGAGGACCTTGTGGATCTTCTCGCTACGACCGACAACCTGATGATCCTCAAGCTTCTCGATTTCGATGCGCAGGTTGATGTTTTCGCGGCGTAATCGATTCTTTTCATTCGCCTTACCGATGACCAGCTCTAGCTCGTCCAGTTTTACCGGCTTGGTCAGGTAGTCATAGGCACCCAATTTGATACATCTAACCGCCGTTTCAATATCGCCATGACCGGTAAACATGATGATCTCGGGGATGGTTGAGTGCTCCCGCATTCTCTCGAGCGCTTCAACTCCATCCATTTCTGGCATCTTGACATCTAACAACACCACGCTGAAACACTCCCCGACGTAAGATTCCAGCCCTTCGCGTCCGTTTGCGGCGGTCTGAACCTGGTAGCCACTGCGTGAGAGTTCATTCCCCAAAAGATCACGTAAGGGAGCTTCATCTTCAACAACGAGAATTTTGGTACTTTTTTTCATTATAGCCCCTAAGATACCGGCAGTCTTACTGTGAATTCTGTCCCAGCTCCAATGACACTCTGAACCTCTATTTCGCCCTCATGTCGCTTTATAATGTCATAAGTAACCGCCAGACCGAGGCCCTGACCCTTGCCGACAGCTTTTGTGGTGAAAAAAGGCGTCCAGATTTGATCCATATTTTCCGCGGGGATGCCAGCGCCATCGTCAATCACTCTGATGACAACCTGCGTCCCTTCGGCTTGAGTTTCAATCCGGACCGAACCCTCGTCATTGAGCGCCTGAATCGCATTAAGGATTAAATTCAAGAAAACCTGCCTCAAGGCACTGGCATCTCCCACAACAAAGGGTAACGAGGTGGACAGGTTGTCGCTGAGGGTAATTTTTTTATCTCGTTCCTTGTGGCGTACAAGCTCCAGGACTTCACCGATAATCAGATTGAGGTCGACTTTTCCGAACTCGCCATCCGATTTTCGGCTAAAACTCAGCAGGCTATCGATGATCCCCTTGCAGCGGTAGACCTCGCGAACGATGACATCCAGATAATTCGGAAAGTCGAGGAGGCGTAGGTCTCCGGCGAGAGAAGGATCTTCTTGAAAGCGCCTCTGTAGTGCTTCGGCATAGCCCGCGACAGAAGTCATGGGATTATTTATTTCATGGGCTACGCCCGCCGCCAGAACGCCGATACTGGACATCTTCTCGGCCTGTAAAAACTGTAGTTCGCGGTTACGCCGTTCGGTTACGTCTCGAATAAATACCAGGGCCCGATTGCCACTATTTAAATCATCGCTGGGCGTTTCGATGGGGGTTGCAATGACGTCGTAGAATCGATTACGACCACTGCTGTTGTGTGTCGTTGAAATTGAAAGTTGAGAACTTTCACCTTTTAAGGCTTTTTCCACCGGACAACTGCCCTGCGCCACTCCATGTTCGGCGTGAAAAAGGGCCCGGCAACTGTTCCCCAGGAGTGTTTCTTTAGGGAACATGCGTGGACAGACATGGTTACGATGCTGCACCAGTCCTTTATGATCATAAATAACGACACCATCGCTGATGGCGTCGAAGACCGCCTGTAGTTCAGTCTTCTTAATCCGCCGGCCGAAGTTGGCCGTCTTAAGTTCCTGGATTTTCAGTTTAACTTCGCCGTAAAAGCCCATTTTAGAGCTTTCAATGCCAAGGAGTGTATCCAGGAAATGTTCATTGACACGTGTGTGTTTAATCTCTTTCATCAGTAGGATCTCTTCAGGATGCCGAGTAAATCCTCTTGATCCGTCTGGCGTGGTGAAGTCAACAGGCAGACATCATCAAGCGCGCGTCTTGCCAGATCAGGCAAATCCTCTTCGCGAACCCCAAGGTGACGAAGGGATCGTGGGGCATTTCCGGCATCAAGCAGATGGTCGATTGTTTCTAAGGCCATCTCTTGAACATATTTTTCATTCCCCAGGGTGTTATGCCCCAATGCCGTAGCAAAGGCCGAAAGCTTTCTCTCGACAACCGGGAAATCGTAGCGCAGGACCTCTGGAAGTAGGGCGGCATTGACGTGCCCGTGATTGGCATCGTACAGACCGCCAATGGGCTGGGCCAACGCATGGCTGATCCCCAGCAGAGCATGTGAAAAGGCCATGCCAGCGTGCAGGCTGGCGCGGGATAAATCTTCCAGATCTTCAGGCCGCCGCTCTTTTACCGCGTTCTCAAAGCTCTTTGCCAAAAGTGTCAAGGACTGGGCCGCGTTCACATCCGTTAAGGTCGATGCCGCTATTGAAAAATAGGCTTCTATCGCATGGGAGAGCGCATCAACCGCACTGCTGCCGAGGTATTCATCGGGCAGGGTTTCTAGCGTGTCAGGATCTGTGAGGCTGATATCGGGAGCGACACAGCGACTCATAATGGTTACTTTGCACCTTTCGCTCGTGTCGTTGATCACGGCAAATTGCGAGACGTCAGAACCGGTTCCGCAGGTTGTCGGGCAGAGCACCAACGGTGGCAAGGGGCGGTGAATCTGATCAACGCCCCGGTAGTCTTGAATCTGGCCGCCATTGGAGCCAAGAATGGCGATCCCCTTCGCCGCGTCCATAGCGCTTCCGCCACCAAGTCCCACGATGACATCGGCCCCCTGTGCGACATATTCACGAAATCCTGCGTCAATCTCATGATCTTTCGGGTTAGACGTAACCTGATCGTAGAGGACGACCGTCAAACCCGCACCTTGTAGGCTCTTCATGACCCGATCAACCCAGCCGGCCTTAAAGAGTCCTTCATCGCTAACCAGAAAAACCTTCTTACCGCCAAGCCGTCTGGCACATGAACCGACCTGGTTCAGCAGTCCGCGGCCAAAAATAATTTCTGGAACTTCAAATTTGCAATGCTGATTCGGGTTATCGAGCCCCATTTGCATTTTCCTTTATCACCGCGCGTCATTTATGGTTACAAGCAGACTGTTCAGGAGAAAGTTGCTTAAAAGCCATAGCTTACAAAGCTAGCAATTCTTGTGCCTAATGTAAACGTCGTTCTGTTTTAACTGTAGTGTAATCGTAATATCATCTGGATACGCAGGGAGATTCTCCACAGTGTAGATTCTCTCCCCACAGATCAAGAACTCTCTTCATTTGAACCTCAGAAATTTTATCAACATACCAATTGGCCATGCATAAAAATAGAATGTAATTAGCCGTTTAGCGAAGAATTTTGCTTAAATACAAGCACGATTATTTTCCATTTACGAAGCAAGTGAGTAACGATCAGTCGTCCCCTCTGCTTGAAAAAGCATCCTATTTCTCTACAAAAACGGCGTGTTTATTTTAAGGCAAAATTGAAGAACCCTCCCGAGGGTGCATGATAACGGCGTTCTACTTATTGGCATCCCGGTTGCACATATAGCGGATGTCACCGAGGAAGGCTCAGCATGAATTATTTATTTATGAGAAGGAGCAAAGGATGCCGAAATATATTATTGAAAGGGAAATTCCCCAGGCGGGGAATCTCTCAATAGAAGAGCTTCAGTCAATCTCACAAAAATCCTGTGGTGTCCTGCAACAGATGGGACCACAAATTCAATGGGTTCAGAGCTATGTCACTGCAGACAAGATCTACTGCGTTTACATCGCCCCCAACGAGAAGCTGGTCAGAGAGCATGCCGAGCAGGGTGGATTTCCGGCAAACAGCATTGCCGCAGTTACGTCGATCATCGACCCGACAACAGCAGAATACGTGTTTGCACAACTTAAGGAAAAAGGTTTGCATGTCGCGGATGAAGTCTACCCGCATGTCTACCCGCATTGCTGGCGGACGGGCGATGAACTGGTCTTTCGGTTGGTTGATGAATGGTTCATCAATATGGATTGGCGCGACGAAATCAAAGAGGTCACACAGCAAATCGACTGGTTGCCAAAAAGTATTGATGGTCAGAAACATGAACTGGAATGGCTGTCGAATATGCGTGACTGGAT
>JAKIUS010000215.1 GCA_021647445.1 Geopsychrobacter sp.
ACTTCGCCAACTGAGCCAAGCACAACTGACAGCACATGGCTTTCAGACTGTTTTTGGGTGAAAACGCGCTCGGCCTCAGTAGAAATGTGAAAATTACCGATTAAACCCGACTAACCGGGAATTGCTGGTGCGAACCCATCATGCGGAATAAGTCCCCAGAGTTTTCAATTTCAGGTCTACAGGTCACGATGAAATCACTGTTCTGCCTTTTTCTGCTGCTGTTCCCCACATCGGTCTGCGCGGCGCTTCACTATGATCTCGATATCAACCTGCAACCGGCCAAGCAGCGCTTAATCGCCAGGGCACGTATCGATCTTAACGACAGGCTTAAGTCTCCGCTTAAGCTGCAACTCTCCCCGCGTTGCAAAATCGACGCAGTTCGGCAAGCGGACAAACCGGTAAGCTATCGTTTCGCCGGCGGTATTCTGGAACTTGATACCGAAGGGCCAGAGCCGATCAGCATCCGCTACCACGCGACATTCACCGACCAGACCAGTGGCACCCCCGCCCATAATGAAGAACCCAGTTACGGCGTTTCAGCCAGTATTTCCACACGCGGCATATATCTCTCCTCCCAGGTGAACTGGTATCCCCGTTTGCAAGGGCAAGAAATCAACTACCGTATCCATATCTCGGCCCCAGTCGGCATCGAGGCGATCACCTCCGGGCGGCGCATCAGCCGACAGACGACGCTTAAACACAGCACCTCGATCTGGCAGGTCGACTATCCCTTGCGCGGGCTGACCCTTTCTGCCGGTCCCTATCAGCTTTTCGAAGATCGATCAGGTTCGATACCGATTTATGCCTACTTCTATGCGGATTCAGCCGCCTTAGCCACAACCTATCTGCAGGCCGCGCGCAACTATCTGCAACTCTATGAAAAGATGTTCGGCCCCTACCCCTTCCATAAGTTTGCCATTGTGGAAAATTTCTTTCCAACGGGTTACGGCCTCCCCTCCTGGACCCTGCTCGGCAGCAGCGTGATCAAACTGCCGTTTATCATCAAGACCAGCCTCGGCCATGAAATCGCCCATTCCTGGTGGGGAATCGGTGTCCAGGCAAACTACGCGCAAGGCAACTGGGCCGAGGGGCTGACCACCTATGTTGCCGACTATTTGTACAAGGAGCGCAGTTCGCAAGCCGAAGCACAGCAATATCGCCAGAACATCCTGCGTGATTACGCCAATTTGGTCACAGCGGAGAATGTCTTTGCCATCAACCATTTCAGTTCCCGCTACGATAAAGCCAGCCAGGTGATCGGTTATGGCAAGACAGCATTTCTGTTTCATATGTTGCGTAAACGGGTCGGAGAGAAGGTCTTTTGGGCGGGATTACGCAAAATCGCGCAAGAAAAGATGTATTCACGGGTCGGCTGGGAGGATTTTGCGACTGAGTATTCGGCCCTCAGTGGGCAGGATCTGCACCCTTTTTTTCGCCAATGGCTAACTAGAACCACGGGGCCAGATCTTGCTCTACAGGGAGTGAAGCGGATTAAAACAGAGCATGGCTGGCGGGTGAGCGGCAAACTTACGCAGCAACCGATCTATCAACTAACGGTCGATCTGCAATTAAACAGCGCACAAGAGACACTGCACCAGACGGTCATGATCGATGCGGAAAGCAAAGACTTCAGCTTCGAAACCACCACTCGGCCACTGACCCTGCAAGCCGATCTGGATGTCGATCTGTTCCGCATACTCGCCGCGCAGGAGATCCCCGCGACGGTGAATTCAATCCGTGGCAGCAACAAGCTGCTGGTGTTACAAACTGAACGCAGGGAACCAAATAACGAGGCAAGCAAGACACTGCTCGCGGCCCTGCGCAAAGCGGATTTAGTGATACGTTCAATCAGTGAGGTCAGTCAGCAAGAGCTGGCAACCCATGATCTGTTAATCTTGGGCGTAACCGATCAGTTGCATCCAGCAGGATTACAGTCCAGACCTGATGGTTCGATCATCTATGAAGATCAAAAGGTAGATCTGAGCAATCATTCCATATTTATCGTCGAACCTAACCCGTTGAATTCAAAAATGAACGCCGCCTGGTTTGTCAGTCAGGATCAGCAAGCCGCCATTGTGGCGCGTAAGATTTCGCATTACGGCAAGTACAGCACCCTTATATTTAACGGCGCAAAAAATCGTTTAAAAGAGATTCGTCTTCCTGAAGAATCCCCATTAAGGATTGAATTTTAAGTGGCTGTTTTTACATTCATTGTTTGAACATGCGAGTAAAAACTATGGACTTTAGTCCAAGTCTTTTTTGGTGCTACTTATTTTCGTCATTCCCGCCTACGCGAGAATGACGGACGTTTGTTTTTTTAGCCTATTACAAAAGTCATCTGACAGCTACTTTGCCTCAGCAACAAAAATGGCCCGCAAAGGAGCGGGATAATCTTCCATGGTGCGTGAAGGGTCATCAGGATCAAGAAAGTCCTTCAGCGACTCGGTCTGCATCCATTTTGTCTCACGCTGTTCGCCGCTGGTGGTGCGGGTCACATCGATACAGCGAACATTGGTGAAGCCGGTTCGTTCCAGCCAGTTTTTCAGACAAGAAACAGTCGGTAGAAAATAGACGTTATTCATCTTGGCGTAACGCTTTTTCGGACAGAGGGCCAGGTCCTCTTCTCCTTCGATAATCAGGGTCTCCAGCACCAGTTCTCCGCCAGGACGCAAGCAATTCTGCATCTCTACCAGGGTATCGAGGGGCGAACGGCGGTGATAGAGCACACCCATGGAGAAAACCGTATCGAAATAACGCTTGAGCGACGGCAACTCTTCAAATTTAACCGGCAGACAATAAAGATTGGGGGTTTTAGCGAAATGCTGCAACAGCAGATGCTGAAAGTAAAAAGTCAGGTAAGGCTCGATCCCCAGCAGCAACTGCGGCTGGTCTGCGGCCATGCGATAGAGGTAGTAACCGTTGCTGCAGCCGATATCGAGCACCTTGCGTCCACACAGTGGCGCGATCTGGTCCCTGACCCGTTGCCACTTCAGCGATGAAACCCATTCGCTATCGATCTCAATGCCGAACAGTGAGAAAGGGCCTTTACGCCAGGGATCGAGTTGATGCAACAGTTCAGTCAACTCCGCCCGCTGCTGCGCACTGATATCTTGCGCTTGACCGATACGGACCGCATCACTATTAAAGTCGCAGTTTGATGGCTGCACAGCAAACAGGCGCTCCATGAGACCGAGATAGCGCTTGCCCTTGCCATCAACCTGAGAAATGAACTGCTGCTTGGCCTCCAGCAGTTGACGAAGTTCGGCAAGCCAGGGAGTTAGGCCCAGGGTTGCGGCATTTTTAAGCAAGCGATCCATATCTATTCGTCTTTCAGCGCGATAATAGAAGCGAAGTTAAACCACTTCAACCAAACATCAATGGTGGTAAATCCGTTGCGCTGTAAACGCTGCTGATGAACCTCCAAGGTTTCGGGCACCAGCACATCCTCTAGAGCATCGCGTTTCTGACTGATCTCCATCTGCGAATAGCCATTCTCGGCCTTGAAACGATAATAAAGATCCTGTTGCAGATTATTTAAAGACTGGTGTTGATGAACCAGTTTTTCCGTCAGCAACAAAACTCCACCCGGAACCAGCGCCCGATAAATTCTTTCAAGCAGGGTTTCGCGTTCTGTTAGCGGTAGAAACTGCAAGGTCAGGTTGACGATGACCACCGAGGCATTTTCAAGGGGGATCTGACAGATATCCTGCTGTTTAAGCGTTACCCGCTCTTGGCAGCCATTGGCTTTTAAGCGTTGCGCAAAAGTTTCAAGCATCGGTGCTGAGTTGTCGACAGCGATCAGCTCAAAATCACTCTCCGCCATCTCGGCACAGAGCGCCATGCCCAGATTTCCATTGGAACAACCAAGGTCATAGATGCGGGTTCCGGCTTGGTACCTGTGGGCCGCGATCTGGGCCTGGCGCAGTACCGTCTCTTGATAAAAGGGCACCGAACGACCGAGCATGTCGTCGAACACCTCAACCACCTGCCGGTTAAATTCAAACGGCGGAACCTCATCTAAAGGCTGGGCGTAGATCCTGTCTTTGGTCATTTTTTTCTTCAGAGTTAGAGGGGGTTACATACCTGCTTGACGAAGCGCAGGCTACTCCATTTATGAATTTATTTCCAGCGCTGAAGTTAGGTTACAACTTGAACAGCGGTTTGTTGCGTCATGCGTCGCTTTGACTGCCGAATCCTTCATAATTACCCGCTTCAAAGCACAGTTTTTGCGTCGCCACGCCCCAACGTTTGCGTTGCTCAATCAGCTGCAACAAAAGCATACCGTCGTTGACTATGCGACCGCCCAGCACATCAACACCACGGGCGAAGAGCGGATCAGGAAAGTAACCAGCGGTCGGTCCTAACACCGAGATATGCTCGGCAGCTGTACACTGCAACAAAACATCGTCTAGGGTATCGTTCAGCAGCGTCGTCGCGGTACAAAGCA
>JAKIUS010000216.1 GCA_021647445.1 Geopsychrobacter sp.
GTTGCCTCGCACGGGTGGTCCGTGAACAACAGGCAATTCTGACCGAGCGGCCCCTGCACACCAACGATCACATTGCGCGTAGACTCATGCTGCATGATCACGCCTGCATTCCACTGATCGCGCGCCAGCAGGTGCTCTGTGTACTCGCCGTTGACAACTACGACACTTGCGAAAAAATCGACGAACAACGTCTGCGCTTTTTAGAGCTCTTTGCCGCCCAGGCGGGCATTGCTCTCGACAATGCTCAACTCGTCCATCGTCTCGAATCGGCCCACCGCACCCTGCACGAAACCCAGGAACGACTCCTTCATCGGGAAAAAATGGCCACGATTGGCGAGATGTCAGCCTCGCTCGCTCACGAACTGCGCAACCCCCTCGCTTCGGTCGGTGGCTTTGCACGACGTCTGCGTAAAAAATTGCCTCCCGCCAGCAAGGCGTTGCAATACGCGACCATCATTCACCAAGAGAGTGAACGTCTCGAAAAGATGCTCGACAAGATTCTCTCCTTCGCCCGACAGTCCGAACTGATCCGTGCTCCCTACCGTCTTGAGCCGATCCTGGAACAATCGCTTCTGATCGAAAATGAAAAAATGTTGCGCGCGGACATCGAACTGATCACTGAATTCGACACAGAACTCCCTCAAATGCACGGCGATGCAGAACAAATTGAACAGGTCCTGATTAACCTGATCAGCAATGCACGTCAGTCTATGCCGCAGGGCGGCTGCTTAACCATTCGCGCACAGAAGGCACGATTGCGCGGTGAAGATGCCGTTCAGATAGAGATCCGCGATACCGGCGAGGGGATCCCACCCGAGGTGATGCGCAACATCTTCACCCCTTTCTTTACCACCCGCAAACAGGGCACGGGGCTCGGCCTTTCCATCTGCCAGCGCATTATCGAACACCACCAGGGTGAACTCAAAGCTACCAACCACAAAGAAGGTGCCAGTTTTACCCTGACTCTCCCGCTGGGACTAAAAAAACGGCCCGCCCAACCCGCTGATCTTCCCAATTGACAGCACCATATCGGTCGGTTAAATTACATCAACAATCATTAAGATAAGGGGCTGTAGCTCAGTTGGGAGAGCGTCGCGTTCGCAACGCGAAGGTCGTGAGTTCGATCCTCATCAGCTCCACCATAATTATAAAGGGGTTAGCGATAACTCGCTAACCCCTTTATTTCAATTCATCTCACTCGATTTTCTATTCTTCAGACCAAATAAACTCTCTACACGTGCAGTTCAGGCCAAGGCGCGCGACGCTCATCGCCCGACCAGGGGATTCCGAGGCTGTGACGCACCTGATCGCGCTCAACATCGATCCAACCACTAGAGCGACGGATCTTCCGGACCTTCATATTCGCGACCAATATATCGAGCATATCGTTGCGAACCATATCAAACCGGCCATCTTCATACATCACACGTACCAACATCGGATACACCTCCCCAAACTCGCGACCTATATACTACCAACAAGGTAACCTATTGTCCACAAATAAAGCAAGAGCGATTTTAAGACGAACAAAAGAGAGTGAACTTATAGCATAGATTCTCTTCAAACCTTTGGCATACCAACCGTCAAATAGCAATATCAAAATATTCCAATATTTCCAGCTTTGCTCCATCAAACCGCATGAAGACCTTTTTTGTCAACAAGACGTTTTTCTTCTTGACTTCTTTTGTCAGATAGTAGATATTTCGCATCAACGGACGCCTCGCGTGTCCGGAAGCCCGGTGACCCCCCCCCTCCGTCACCGGGCTTTTTTATTTCTTTTTTTCACCTTGCAATCAATCCCAGCAACAAACTCCATCTTAAAGTAACACCAGATCATTAAGAAAAAGCAATTTCACCCCCTTGCCAGCGTGAAATTTACCGTTATCATTTAGGTTAAGGCCTGCAGCCTGTTGAACTATCCATGAACAAGCTGCCAGATCCCCTAAAATAAAGAAAGTCGAGTGCAACATGAAAAAGTATCTATTGCTCTGTGTTGAAATTGAAGAGACGGTTGCACGCATCTATCGGCAACTGTCAAGCTCCTCAAAGGTGCCGGGTGAACTGAAACTGATTTTAGCCAACCTCGCCAATGATGAAGACGATCATGCGATGCAGTTACGCTTTGCGATGCGCTTCCCGGCGGGGACTGCACTGGTCGACAAAAGGATCGATCGCGCTCCGGCTGAGGAACTTCTGATCCGAGCTAAAAAACTCTACAACCAGACCTGCCAAAGTAATTTTGACACCCGCCGGGCAATTGAGATGGGCATTGAACTGGAGCAGGATTTCTGCCAGACGCACATCGGCAACAGCATGGATTTCACGGACAACAAACTAAAGAAAATGTTTGCGGCCCTCGCACAGGATGACAAGAGCCATAAACAGAAACTGATCGACGCCAAAAATCGCTTTCTGTGACAACACTACCAGGACGAACGACAAAGCCTCCGTCTTAACAGTTTAAGACGGAGGCTTTGTCGTTTTTTTCAATCCGTTAATTCTTAGCAAATACGTGGTAATTGCTCACCGGCGAGCATCTCACTGGCACGCAACCCACCGATGGCAGTACGCATCATCACTCGGCCGGCAGAAACCTCCGTCACCTCACCGATAATCACGGCCTGCTCACCAAATTCGCGGCCCCGCATGGTTGCCAATGCAGCAGTAGCGACATCCGCGTCTACGACCGCTAACAACTTCCCCTCGTTGGCGACAAAGAGAGGATCGAGACCAAGAATCGCACAGGCACTGGCGACTGCAGGGTTCACCGGCAGAGCACGCTCATCCAGACAGATATCGACCCCGGACTGCAGAGCGATCTCCTTGAGAGTCGTCGCCACTCCGCCACGAGTCGGATCACGCAAGACATGCACCGCCGCACCATGCTCAGCCAGCAACTTCTCAACCATAACGTTCAAAGCAGCGCTGTCGGTGGCAATTTCAGATTGCAGATCGAGTCCTTCACGACTCGCCAGCACCGCCATACCATGATCACCGACGCTGCCGTTGATCAGCACCTTATCACCCGGCTTGGCGGCATTGCCCGCTGGCGTCAACTCATGATCAAAGACACCGATACCTGAAGTATTGATAAAGATTTTGTCCCCCTTACCACGCGGCACCACCTTGGTATCACCGGTGACAATCTTGACCTGCGCCTTATCGGCAGCCGCTTTCATGGCAGTCAATATCTCTTGCAGTTCGGTAAGCTTAAGACCTTCCTCAAGAATAAGACCAACACTTATTGCCAGCGGCCGAGCGCCACTCATGGCTAGATCGTTGACCGTACCGTTGATCGCGAGATCACCAATATTGCCGCCAGGGAAAATTATCGGATCGACCACATAACTATCGGTGGTAAAAGCGATACGCTCGCTATTGATCCCTTCAAGCACTGCAGCGTCATTCTGCTCAGACTGCGCAACCTGCGAAAGGGTCGGAATAATCAGTTCATCAAGCAGTTGATGGCTCAGCTTGCCGCCACTGCCATGACCGAGCAGGATAATATCGTTTTCCATTTCAAACTCCTGAGAAGAATGTTCGAGGTTCGAGGTTCCTAGAGTGAGACCTTAACATCGAACGTCGAACATAGAACGTCGAACCGTTTCAAACATTTCCGTATTTATATTCTGCCGCGCAGGTCCCTTCGCTCGACACCATGCAGGCCCCGATAGGATGTTCCGGCGTACACCCCTTGCGGAAGAGTGGGCATTGTTTCGGCGCAACCTTCCCCTTTAGAATTTCACCACACAAACAGCCCTGATGTTCTTTCGGCTCTTCGACTTCAACCGGCAATGCGCTTGGGGCATCAAACCGCTTGAACTCAGCCCGCAGTTGCAAGCCGCTATCGGGAATAGAACCAATGCCCCGCCACTCGGCGTCACAGGATTCAAAAACGCGCGCCAAAATCGCCTGGGCCCTTAGATTGCCCTGCGGCTTGACGATACGACTGTATTCACACTCGACCCTGGCTTCGCCAGCAACCACTTGTCGAACCAGCAACTGAATGCCCCGCAGCATGTCGACCGGCTCGAAACCGGTCACCACACAGGGCACGCTATAATCATCGACCAACGGCCGATAAGCCTCGGAGCCGATGACCGCACTGACATGAGCAGGGCAGATATAGCCATCGACCTTGAGTTCGGGATCACTGGTTAAAGCCGCCATCGGTTCGGGCATGGTCTTGTGCGCACAGAGCACGAAAAAGTTTTTCAATCCACGTCTTTCAGCATCAAGCAAACTACCTCCGATGGTCGGAGCGGTAGTTTCAAATCCTACACCCAGAAAAACCACCTGCTTATCAGGGTTCTTTTCAGCGATGGCAACGGCATCGAGAGGCGAATAGACAATCCGCACATCGGCCCCTAATGCCTTCTCACGCAACAGACTACTGGTCGAACCGGGCACCCGAATCATATCGCCGAAAGTCGTAACGATGGTATT
>JAKIUS010000217.1 GCA_021647445.1 Geopsychrobacter sp.
CCTGGGCCATTGAATAAGATGATATCCTCAGCCGAGATCTGAGCCTTGCCCCGCGCATTGGTCATATCCGCCAGAAACTGTCTGGTTTCAAGTAGCCCCTTGGTCGCACAATAACCATAGGAGCAATCCTTCATCGCCAGGTCCGCGACGATCTTCTTCATCCATAAGGGAATCTTCTCCCCCTTGGCAATCGGATCACCGATATTTTCCATATTGGTTTTAATGCCGAAGGCGTTGAGCTTTTCGGCTATTTCAACAATCGCGCGAATCTCGTAAGTGAGCTCCCCGGCTCCGATGTGAACAATGTTGTTGCGCATAATATCTCTCCTGTCGACCAGATACGAAAAGGCCATGAACAGTGTCTGTCCATGGCCTGATAAAAACTGCTTCAATCGTTTTCAAAACGGCTTAGGTTGCGGACAGTCTCCGGCGGTCAATTGCCGCCATAATCGCCTCTGCTGCCGCTGTCTGGTGCATACCATCCTCCAAGTCCTATAGAAAACGCTTTGGATCAATTATCACAGGGCTTGCGTCAAGTCAATTTGTTTCAGTCCGATGCCAACCAAAGTGCACCCCAGAACCCGATTGCCCCTCCCATAATCAACGCGTAGAGCCCCTACAGAATAACCATTAGAACACTTAAGGTCAGCAAGCTTGCAAGGGTCGATACCACCACCACCGAAGTGACAAAATCGGGCACAATGTTATTCTCCTTTGCGATGATTGCCACCAGAATCGCTGCCGGCATCCCCGCCTGCAGAATACCGGACGTGGTTTCGAGCGATCCGAGACCGAAGGGGATAGCGACCATAAAGGTCAAAAGCGGGGCCAGCAACAGACGTAATCCACTGGCCAAAACGACATCTTTAGACAGAGAAATTCGCTTTTGCTCCAGCAATTGAAGACCCAGAGCGAAAAGCATTACCGGGATCATCGCAGCGGCTAAAAGTCCGATCATGCGGGAGAACAACAGCGGCAGAGTAAATCCCACAGATGAAACCATCAGTGCCGGAATCGTGGCCCAAAGAGCGGGGGTCTTCATCACACCCCATACTGCACCCTTATTCCCCCCTTTAGCCCAGCCCGCCGCGCCGACGCAGACCACAAACGAGACGATCACTATGGCAACAAAATAGAGGGTTGCCGAAGGTAAGGCCTCCTCACCGAGACGAAATTGAATCAACGCCAAACCGTAGTTTCCAACATTGCCGAATATCGCGATCATAATAAAAGCGGCGATGGTCTCTCTTGTCCGATTTAACGCCTTGCCAATGACACCTGCGACAAAGGCGACAAGAAGATGGGCGACCACAATAAAGAGAACCATCTTCATGGCTCCGGCAAAAGGAACCTGGGAGGTACTGATGGCTTGAAAAATAAAGGCAGGCACAAAGACATGATACGCGACCCTGGTCAGGGTGCGAGCCTGTAACTCAAGGCGTCCACCGATCAAAAAACCGAGAGCAATAATGCCGAAGACAGGCAGAATCACATCGAGGAAAACCGCTAAAAATTCAGACATATTACCCCCGCAGTATGAAGATCGACAGGATCTCAAAGAAAAAAGGCTCCCGACATTTAAATGCCGGGAGCCTTATGTAACACAGCTGAACTAACTCAGCTTATTTACCACAATCGGCCGGCAGCTCGGCAAGTTTCCGGTACAGGTCGTAACGGGTCGCCACGTCCTTAGCCGAAGCTTCCATCAACGCTTCTGCCTCCTCGGGATTCGCCTTTTTCAGCACGCGGAAACGATTCTGGTTACCAGCATACTCAGCAAAGCTGAGGGTTGGTGCCTTGCTGTCCATCTGCAGTGGGTTCTTACCTTCCGCTACAAGACGGGGATCGTAGCGGAACAGCGGCCAATGACCGCAGGCCACCGCTTCTTTACAGTTATCGACCGCCTTGGCCATGTCGATACCATGGGCGATACAGTGGGTGTAGGCGATAATCAGCGAAGGACCATCATAGGCGTCAGCCTCGATCATCGCTTTAACCGTCTGAGTCGGATTGGCCAGATTGACCCGCGCAACATAAATGTTGCCATAGGACATGGCGATCATCGACAGATCCTTCTTCGGCATCTTCTTACCACCAGCCGCGAAGAGCGCTACGGCACCGATCGGCGTCGATTTAGACGCCTGACCACCGGTATTGGAATAAACCTCGGTATCCAGGACCAACACGTTGACATTCTCACCGGAAGCAAGCACGTGATCAAGACCACCGTAACCGATGTCGTAGGCCCAGCCATCTCCGCCGTGAATCCAGACCGACTTGTTGACCAGATAATCGGCATCAACCAGCAACGGCTTGGCGGTTTCATGGCTGCACGCGCCAAGGATCTTCTTCAACTTGGCAACCCGGCCACGCTGAGCTTCGATCTCCTCCTGAGAATCCTGCAGACTGGCCAGAATCTCATTTTTCAGATCAGCAGTCCCTTCACAGGCCTTGCAACCACAATCGATATTGCTGAGCAACAACTCACGCGCATATTCGGAGGTCTTGTCAACTGCCAGACGCATCCCCAAACCGAATTCGGCGTTATCTTCGAACAGCGAGTTACTCCACGCTGGCCCTAAGCCATCCTTACGTTTAGCCCAAGGTGTCGTCGGCAGGTTGCCACCATAGATCGAAGAACAACCGGTCGCGTTTGCGACCATCATGCGATCACCGAACAGCTGCGAGCAGAGCTTGACAAATGGCGTCTCGCCACAACCGGCGCAGGCACCGGAGAATTCGAACATCGGCGGCAACAGCTGGCTGCCCTTGACCGAAGCACGGTTAAAGAGCTTCTCATCGGTATCGGGCAGATTGAGGAAGAAGTCGAAATTTGCGGCCTCTTGCTCACGCAGTGGCGGCTGAGGCGCCATGTTGATCGCCTTAGCACCCTCTTCTGTCTTACTCTTGACCGGACAGTTATGCACACAGGCACCACAACCGGTACAATCCTCGACCGCAACCTGCAGAGTAAACCGGTTGCTCCCCATATCCTTACCCTTGGCCGCAACCGACTTGAAGTTCTCGGGTGCGCCTTTGAGTTTGTCTTCAGCATAAATCTTCATGCGGATAGAAGCATGCGGACAGACGAAGGAGCAGATACCGCACTGGATACACAGATCTTCTTTCCAGACCGGCACCGTCACGGCAATATTGCGCTTCTCAACACAGGCCGTTGCGGTTGGGAAGGTTCCATCTTCGGACATGGCCGAGAGAGGCAGCTTGTGACCCAGACCGTCGATAATCGGGCCGAGGCTCTTTTTGACGATATCGGAACAGCCGTCCCACTTGCCGATCTGCATCTCGATGGCACTGTCAGCCTTCGCCGGAACGGTGACTTGGGCGATATTTTCGAGCGCCGCATCGACCGCCTGCTTGTTCATGTTGACAACTTTTTCACCCGCCTTGCCGTAAGACTTAACAATAGCCGCCTTAATTTCGCTGATCGCCAGTTCGAGGGAGATAATATTGGAAATCTTGAAGAAAGCGGTCTGCATGATGACGTTAATCCGCGCACCCAGACCAAGCTTCTCACCCAGTGCGATACCATCGATAACGTAAAACTTCATCTGCTTGTCGATGATCTGCTGCTGCACATATTTCGGCAGATGGTTCCAGATCTCATCCTTGGGAAAAGGCGAATTGAGCAGAAAGGTTGCACCCTTTTTGGCGTTCTTGAGCATGTCGTACTTCTCAAGGAAAGAGAAGTTGTGACAGGCGACAAAATCGGCTTCATCCTCAGAGACCAGGTAGGTATTTTTGATCTCCTGATGACCGAAGCGCAGGTGCGAGGTCGTCAGACTGCCCGCCTTCTTAGAATCGTAAACGAAGTACGCCTGAACATTGTTGTCGGTGCTGTCGCCGATGATCTTGATCGAGTTTTTGTTGGCCCCAACCGTTCCGTCAGAACCGAGACCGTAGAACATGGCGGCATAACCGCTAAACGGCACCTTGAAGGCCGCATCAAACTTGAGACTCTTGCCGCTGATATCATCCTCGAAGCCGACGATAAAGTGGTTCATCGGCTTATCGAGCAGCATGTTGTCGAGCACCGATTTACACATACCGGCGTTAAACTCGAAGGAGCCAAGACCATAACGTCCGCCAACGATCGACGGATAGCCTTTAAAGCTGGTAAGGCCATCGACCATCCCCTCGCCAATGGCGGTACGGATCGATTGATAAAGGGGCTCACCAATGGAACCCGGCTCCTTGGTGCGATCAAGAACCGTAATCTTCTTGACGCTAGTCGGCAGGATCTTGCAGAACTGCTCGATGGGGAAGGGCAGAAACAGACGGAGTTTAAGGAGACCAACCTTTTCGCCCTGAGCAACCAGATGCGCGATCAGCTCTTCCATCGCCTCACAACCGGAACCCTGCATCACCACCACACGTTCGGCATCAGCGGCACCAACGTAATCGACCAGATTGT
>JAKIUS010000218.1 GCA_021647445.1 Geopsychrobacter sp.
CCCGCGTTTGATCTGGAACACGGTGGAGATGGTCGAGGCCATGGGCGGTACTCCGGTGATGAGCAAAACCGGCCATGCCTTTATCAAGGAACGGATGCGGCTTGAAGATGCCATTTATGGCGGCGAGATGAGCGCGCATCACTATTTTCGTGATTTCGCCTATTGTGACAGTGGTATGATTCCTTGGCTTTTGGTCCTGGAGTTGATGAGTGGGACCGGACAATCTCTTGCCTCTTTGGTCGGTGATAGAATGCAAAAGTTTCCGGCGAGCGGTGAAATCAATCGTCGCTTAGATAATCCCCAGGCTGCCATCGCCAGGGTTGAGTCTTGTTACATAACCGCTAATGCCGTTATCGATCGTACCGATGGTCTGAGTATGGAATTTGCTGATTGGCGTTTTAACCTGCGTAGTTCCAATACCGAGCCGGTGTTGCGACTTAACGTTGAATCACGGGGAGATCAGGGCTTGATGGCGGAGAAAACTTCCGAATTGTTGGCTTTGATCGATCAGTAACGCGCATTTTTTATCGTAATTAATGAAATCCTTTACTTTGGTGAAGGTTTCTGGGGGTGAGTAATGCTTCGGCAAAAATCAACTTTTTTCAATCGTCTTTGTATTGTTTTTGATGTTTTTTTAGTTATTGCAGCCTTTGCCTGTGCCTATTGGGCTCGGAATGTTTTATTTGGTACGTTGGGTAATATTTGGGAATATGCTTGGATTCTTTTGTTTGTTATTCCTATTTGGATTATTCTTCTTTATAAACACCGTCTCTATGCCTCTATTCGCCGTCTTTCGTTTTTTGATATTATTACCCGCCTAATTACTGTTCATGGCTTCGGCGGGGTTCTGGTTGCTACGCTGATCTATTTTCTGGATCGCGACCAGTACAGTCGTGGACTTTTTCTGGCTTTTCTCGGTTTTTCCTGGGGCTTTCTTACCTTGGAAAGGGTTTTGTTACGTACTTGCCTCGGTTTTTTGCGCCGCCATGGGTACAATGTGCGCAACATTCTGATTGTTGGCAGTAAAGAGAAAGCACAGCGATTTTGCCATCTGGTTGAGAGTCACCAGGATTGGGGTCTCGAGGTTCTGGGCTTTATTCAGGTTGTCGATGGTCCTTTGTTAGATGAGGTAGAGGGTCATCGTGTGCTTGGTAGGCCTGGTGATCTGGTTGATGTTTGTAAGTCTAAACAAGTAGATGAAGTAGTATTTTGCATCCCTAAAGATTATGTCGAAGATGTGGAGGATTACCTTAGGGATTTAGGTGAGCTTGGTGTCACCGTGCGGATGGTTGTGGATTTCTTTGACGTGTCGTTTTATCGCAAAGAACTCAATTTTTTCCATAATGAAATCCCTATTCTTACCTATCATCCCAAAGCATTTGAAATGCACCAACTTTTCGCCAAGCGAGTATTGGATATCACTGGTGCGTTGGTTGGTCTATTCATCGTTGGTATGGTCCTCCCTTTTATCGCTTTTGCGATAAAGAAGGAATCGCCAGGGCCGCTTTTCTTCGGTCAAAAGCTTGTTGGCGAAAATGGTCGCATTTTTAAATGCTGGAAATTTCGTTCCATGTCGGTTGATGCCGAGGAACGCAAAAAAGACCTAATGGCTCAGAATGAGATGAAGGGGGCCATCTTTAAGATCAAGGATGATCCCAGGATAACCCGGGTTGGAAAGTTTCTGCGCAAGACCAGTCTCGATGAACTTCCGCAATTTTGGAATGTTTTCAGGGGAGAGATGAGCCTGGTTGGCACGCGACCACCGACTTTAGGCGAAGTTGAGGAGTACGAGAATTGGCATCGACGGCGTATCAGTATAAAACCGGGCATTACCGGCATGTGGCAGGTGAGCGGTAGGAGCACTATTGATGATTTTGACAAAATAGTACGTCTAGATCTGCACTATATCGATAGTTGGAGTATTTTTCTGGATATAAAGATACTTCTGAAAACCATTAAAGTTGTATTTTTTAGAGAAGGTAGTGGTTGAATAAATTATAGGGGATAGTCATTTTCTCAGGTTTTTAACGCAGACGCGAATCAACTTCAAACCCCGCCTTTGTCATGGACATCGGCGGGGTTTTGCGTTTTAATGCGCAGCGCGAGAGGGGGATGGTGCGTTCGAGGTTCGGGGTTAACTTCGCACGTCGAACATGGAACGCCGAACGTCTTTAGCTTTTTCGAGGATTTTATGATTAGAAGTATGACGGGTTATGGTCGAGGGCAGGGGATGGCGAACGGGCTGGTTTTTTCAGTCGAGATTCGCGCAGTGAATCATCGCTATGCCGATATCAATATCAAGGCCCCGCGACTATTGATGTCGTTTGAGTCCGAGATTAAGAAACAGGTCTCGACCTTGCTCAAGCGCGGCAAGATTGATGTGTTCATCAATCAGGAAG
The DNA here is from genome assembly GCA_021647445.1 of Geopsychrobacter sp. Taxonomy (GTDB): domain Bacteria; phylum Desulfobacterota; class Desulfuromonadia; order Desulfuromonadales; family Geopsychrobacteraceae; genus Geopsychrobacter. Next base: position 2,400 of record JAKIUS010000218.1, read on the forward strand.
TTTCCGAGGATGTTGTCGCTGTGCCGGTGATGAACCGCGCGGTCGCACGTGCTTATGTGGACCTGTTTGATCAAATGCGTAGTGAATTCAATTTAGGTGGAGAGATTCCACTTGAACTACTTGTGACGCAAAAGGATGTGCTGATCGTTAGGGATGATGTTGTTGATGAGGGTGATCTGCGGGTTGCCTTGCAACAGGCGGTTCGTGAAGCGTTGACAGGTCTGTTGGGCATGCGTGAGGCGGAAGGGGAGGCCACACGGCTTGATATTACTGATCGCCTCGACCTGGTTGCCAAATCCCTCGAAGAGATTGAGGCACGGGCTTCGCTGGTGCCGTTGGAGTGGCAACAGAGGCTTAAAGATCGTCTGCAGCGTCTGGCCGAGGATGCGGTCGATGAGCAGCGCATTGCCCAGGAGCTAGCACTGTTTGCCGATCGTTGTGATATCAGCGAAGAGCTTTCTCGCTTCCAGAGTCACCTGCAGCAGTTGGATCAACTCTTTGGTAATACTGAGCCGGTCGGCCGGCAGATGGATTTTTTAATTCAGGAATTAAATCGCGAAACCAATACCATGGGTTCTAAATCAAACGATGCCGCTTTGACGCGTAATGTTGTCGCGATCAAGGCTGAGCTAGAAAAGATACGTGAGCAGGTTCAGAATATTGAATAATCAGAGAACGGGCATTCTTTTCGTCGTTTCTGCTCCTTCGGGTGCGGGGAAAACCACTCTTTGTCGCGAAATGTTTGACAAGTTTCCTGATTTGAGACATTCTGTCTCGTTCACAACGCGCCCGAAGCGTGCGGGTGAGGTCGATGGAATCGATTATCATTTTGTTGATCGGTCCCGTTTTGACGTAATGGTTGCTGCCGGTGAGTTTATTGAGTGGGCCGAGGTGCATGGCAACTGTTACGGCACCGCGTTGACATTTTTACGGCAGGCGGCAGTTGCGGGGGCTGATCTGCTGCTAGAGATCGATTGTCAGGGCGCTTGTCAGATTCGCGATTCCATCGAAGATGCGGTCTTTATCTTCGTTCTGCCACCCGATTTCGCCGAGCTTGAACGGCGCTTGCGTGGACGCGAGACCGATAGTGATGAGGTCATTGCGCAGCGTTTAACCAATGCCCAGGGTGAAATTTCCCAGGCGCACTGGTATGATTATCTGGTCATAAACGATAACCTTGAGGAAGCGAGTCAGCGTTTTGCTGCAGTTATCGGCGCTGAGCGTTGCCGGACAAGACATCTGAGCGATTTTCTCAATCAGCAATTTGCAACAACCTAAGGAGATTTAAACGTTATGGCACGTGTTACCGTAGAAGATTGTCTGGAAAAAGTAAACAACCGCTTTGAGCTGGTTTTGTTGGCGGCCAAGCGCGCGCGCCTGATTGCCAATGGTCAGGAACCGCTGGTGGAAGAGGAAAACGACAAGCCCACTGTACTGGCCTTACGTGAAATCGCCGAAGGCGTTGTCAACCCCGAAGTGGTGGCGGAAATGGAAGCCGAGCAGAAACGCCAGGAAGAACTGGACGCCTGGAATGCCGTGGCCGAGAACCAGCGCCAGCAGGAACAGGATGATATGGACATGCCCATTCCTTTATGATGTGCGTGGTCAGTCAGGCCCGTTATCCGGCGACTGACCCGGGAGGGTGCAGGCGATGAGCGACGAGTTGCCAGCCTGTACCTCCGAGCATCCAGCGGTGCAGGCCGCCTGGAAAAACCTGCAAAACAAAACCAGTTACCTTTCCGACAAGCATCGGCAGCGCCTTGAAGCGGCCTTTCGTTTTGGCGCTGATGCCCACAAGACCCAGTTTCGCAAATCCGGCGAACCCTATATCACCCACCCCCTGACAGTGGCGGCCATTCTGGCCGATCACCACATGGATATTGCCACCCTGTGCGCTGGTATCCTGCACGACACCATCGAAGACACCGATGTCACCGCCGCTGACCTCGAGCGGCATTTTGGCAAGACAGTTACCCAGTTGGTGGAAGCGGTCACCAAGCTGGACAAG
>JAKIUS010000219.1 GCA_021647445.1 Geopsychrobacter sp.
ACAAAAAGAATGTCTGGAATATGTCGTTGATTCACTGCGGATCGATGAAAGTTCATTGCGCAAACTTGACGTTTCTCTGTTGGAAAAATTGGCTGTGGCCTACAGGTCGCGCAAGGTGAAGCTGTTAGTTGGTGGCGTGCGTCGCCTGATTCGTCAGGAGCAGCAGAATGCATGAAGCGGTTCGGCAGATGCTGGCTAAATATGAGTGTCAGAGGGTGGAAGACTACGCCCAAGCGCTGCGGGAAATTCTGCAAGAGGTTGCCCTGTTCGGTTTGTGGCGCGCCAAGTTTTTTGACAAGGCCGCCTTTTATGGCGGTACAGCTTTACGAATTCTTTACGGCTTGGATCGTTTTTCAGAAGGTCTCGATTTTTCACTGCTACGGCCGCAGGGGGACTTCAGGCTTGAGCGTTACAGTGATGCCTTGGAAAAAGAATTGGCCGCTTTCGGTTTCGAGGTCTGGGTCGAACTGAAAAACAAGGCAGTTCCCTCTGCAGTCCAGTCTGCATTTTTGAAGACAGATACCTCCAACGAACTGCTAGTTATCCAGGCCGGGGAAGAGATTGTTCGGCAAATCCCTGCCGGAAAACAGATCCGGATCAAGATCGAGGTTGATACCAATCCACCCGCAGGGTTTGGGACGGAGAATAAGTATCAGTTGCTGCCGGTTCCGTTCAGTGTCCGATCTTATGTTTTGCCTGATCTGTTTGCTGGCAAGATGCATGCGGTACTCTGCCGTAAATGGAAAAATCGGGTTAAGGGCCGGGACTGGTATGATCTGGTCTGGTATTGTGCGCATCATCCGGCTATGAACCTTGCTCATCTTGAGCAGCGCATGCGGCAGAGCGGGGACTGGAATAACCAGGAAACACTTGGGCAAGGTCAGTTCAGAGAGATTCTGGCTGCTAAGATTGCCAAGCTTGACGTCAGCCAGGCCCGGCGAGAAGTTGCGCCATTCGTATCGGATCAGAGAGCTCTGGAGGTTTGGTCCCGGGAATTTTTTATCGCTGTCGTTGAACGGATTGACGTGCACTGATTTATTAAGCGCATCACGGAGTGGTGTTCCGGGGACACCTCACTTAATTGGCGACCGCTCGGCCCCGCCAAATTCCGGCCATCACCAAACCGTAATAACGGGGGTGCTTAAATAAAAATTGATCTGGGCATAAATTGACTCAAGTGCAACTCCTTGCTATTTTGACGTAAATTTTACGTCACATGAGGTAAGTTATCAGTCGAGATAGGAGTGTGCTGTGCTTGAAGGGCTATTTGGTACTGTTAATAAGGAAAAGGTATTGCTGTACATCTACGCTCGGGAGGAAGGCTACCCCCGTGAGGTGGCAAAATACTATGGCATTGACCTGAAAACGATACAGAACCAGTTTGAAAAATTGGAACTGGGGGGGGGTGCTCTACAGTCGCATGGTCGGCAGAACCAGGCTCTATGTCTTCAACCCGCGTTTCGTTTTCCTCAGTGAATTGAAGCAGATGTTGGAAAAGGCGCTTTCATTTTATCCCGAAGAAGAATGCGAGCAACTGCTGGTGACAAGACGTAGACCGCGCCGCAAAGGAAAGCCCCTGTGAAAAAAATTGCGGAAATGTCTATGCGTCAAAGATCGCTTGGCCGCATATTATCACTGGCACGACAGAGAATGTCTGGAGCAGGCCCTGCTGGTATCAATCGACACCGAAGTTGATTTTGCCGAAATTGAAAGGTGGTCACGCAAAGAAGGATGTGAGACTGATTTCGCCCATTTCCACGATTTGCAGCGAGCCAGAAACAAGCAACGACCATAGGGTAGGTACATAGAGCTTGGGAAGGGTCCCAGGTGCGGCTGTTTTTTCTGGGCTAACGCCTGCGGTATTGTCTGGTGCCTGTCATCAGCGGCTCAAGTTTCCTGCTCATTCAGACCGATGGCGTGTAATAACGCCTGGAAGTTAAGTCGTTCTGGTTGTTTTTTGTACCCTTGCAGCCATGGCAACAGGACGTCACGCTCAGGCAGGGGCAGAATCCTGCGAATGTCTTGCGTCAGGCGGGTCCCCCAGAGCAAACCGGCGACCAGGGAGGTCACATTATTGGGGTGACGGTTGGTGCTGCTATGGCTGAAGTCGATTAGGGTCAGGCGCTCACCGTCAATAAATGCATGCTCGGCGGCACAGCGCAGGGCACCGTGGTCAATTCCTGCTGCGTCGAGATAAAATCCCTGCCAGAAAAGGCGCTTTAGTATGCGGCCTAATTCAGGGGCGTCTTCTGTGCTCAAATGCTGCAACCAGCGCCCCAAAGGCTGACCGCTCAAGCGCTCCATCACCAGCAGATCACCCCGTTGACAGTAGAGCTGTGGCCCCAAGTTCAGAAGATTCACCTGCCGCAGGATGCGCGCCTCCTCATTGAGGTTGGCCTGCCGACAGCTGCTGCGGCGCAGCTTGATGGCGACCGCTCGCCCCCGCCAAATTCCGGCAATCACCAACCCGCAATAACCGACACCCAAAAGTGGGAGCCCGGCCAGGCGCGCAGGCCCCGTCGCCAGTAAGCATTCGACCCCGAGTTGGTGAAGTTGCCGCAGGTACTGCGCCTGTTGCGTTGGATTGTTGTCGGGATAACTGAGCAGACGCTGGTAGGGGTGCACATCGGTGAGCGAGATATAGGCTTCGGTCATCTCCCGCTCAACCTGCAAGCCCCTGCACTCTCCCGATCTGGCCGTCCTCTAACCTGACCTTAATCCCCCGGGAATGAAAGGGTGACTTGGTCAAGAGGTCTTTGACGATCCCCTTGGTCAGCTTACCTGAGCGCTGGTCCTGTTTGAGAATAATCACCACGGCAAGCCCGGGGGTGATCTCTGATCTGTTCTGTCCATTCATCGATTCGACTCGTCTCTTGTTTGTACCTGAACCCGTGAGTAAAAGATGGATAAAAATAATGACATAGGGGTCGCGTCTATACATTTCACATTATGGGAGAATTAGGGTTGCTCCCCATATTTTCTACGCGCCGAATAGGCTCATTAGTCGAAAGAATCAACAAGCCGTGATTCTGATTGCTATGCCTATGGTACTTCAAGTAGCCTGATTCTTAAGGCGATTAAGTAAAAAAGAGAACAGATTTATTTAATTGCTCCTATGTGGATGAATATGAGGAGGATGTCGTGCCACCAGAAAGTATCTTCGACGCCATCATCGTAGGCGGCGGACCCGCCGGATTGGCCATCGCTTCGGAACTTTCGGCCCAGCATAGGGTGCTCGTTCTGGAAAAGGGCGTGGCCGGCACTACCGACCGGTTCTGGTTCGTGCCACCTGACGTGCTCGACGAAAAGACCGCTCCCTTTGCTTATGGCGGGGTGACCCGCTTCCTCACCAAGACCTACAGCATGCACGGCGACGATCTGGCCTGGAGGGCCAAGCTGTTCGGGCCGGATACCGCCTACCCCTACATTAAGGACAGGGAGCTTTTGACCCACTGGGCTTCCGTGGTGCGTGACAACGGTTCGCAGATTGTCGATAACTGCTCCTATATTTCCCACAGCGTAGATGATGCCGGCGTACAGGTGGCAAGCAGCCTCGGTGATTTCCGTGGCCGCCTGTTGATCGACTGCTCCGGTTTCGATTCTCCGGTTGTCCGCTGTTACGGCTTCGACCGGAGCGATTTCTACTGGTGGTCGGTGTACGGTGCTGTCGGCAAGCATCCCAGGGGAATCGGCTCGATGCAGGTGGGGGACTACATGATGTGGCAGACCTTCGCCGATGCCGACCCCGGTTCGCTTAACGACGGCAAGCCGGTTTTTGAGTACGAGATTCTGGATGGCGAGACATCATTCTCCCTGATCCTCTACCTGCGCAAGGTGCAGGTGGACAAGGCGACCCTGCGCGAAGAGTTCTTCCGGGTGCTGCGCGAAGAGGCCTCCACCGCCGACTTCCACGACCTGGAGGTGCAGAGCGAACGCTGGGGCTGGTATCCGTCGGGGGGCCTGAACCAGCAGATTGCCGAGGAGCGGGTGGCCTTTGCTGGGGATGCAGCCTGCTGGACGACCCCCTGTGGCTGGGGAATGACGTTCATCCTCGAGAATTACCGTTTCTTTGCCGGTAAACTAGGCGAATGTCTGACCGCGGACAGCCTCGACCGAACGAGTATTCTGTCCGCTTCGCACTTGCGGCTGCACGACCGGTTTGAGATCACGACCGATGTGGTGGCCACCCATTTTCTTGCCAATGCCTCTACCGCCGAACTGGACCAGTTCATTCGCCTCTTCATGACGGAAGTGGACCCGGTCCTCTGTGAAAAAGTCTTCACCCTCAAGGTCAGCCAGGATGAGTTACTGGAGATGTGCGCGGCGGTGCTGAAGCGATTCAGCATTGCCGAGTTGTGCCGCCTCTTGCCGGCGATCGGGGTCACCAACCTGCTGCGGGAGGTAGGA
>JAKIUS010000220.1 GCA_021647445.1 Geopsychrobacter sp.
TCTTGCGCTGCTGGGTGATTATGCTGTTCTGGATCTGCTTTTTCCGCAAATCGACAAATTGGGTCTTTGGGACCAACTTGAAACGATGACTGAAAGAGTTCTTCAACTAGAATCAGACCCCTGCAGCCATTTTTATCTGGAACAAACCCTTGAAGAGGATGTCTCCCTACGCGCACTCCTCTTTTTTGCACTGCTCTGGCTGCGGGTCCCGTCCAGCGCGAATCCTGCATCTATTCTTGCTCGCTTGCATTTTTCAAAGCGCTCTCAGGCAATTTTGAAGGCCTTGCAAGAGGCTCCAACTGTGCCTGAAAAGATATTTAATAACGTTGTCCCACGCATTTTAGCCCTGCAACTTGAAACCTGTGGATCCTATTGCGTTGAGCGTTTGATCTTTACCCTGCTCATGAAGAAGACTGCAAATGTTGATGCAAAAGTGGAATCCTGTCTTGCCGCCTATATGAAATATGCACAAGATGGAAGGATCGGGCATCTGCTGGATGGAAAACGCCTTCTCTCCCTGACAGACCTTACGCCTGGCCCGAAGATCGGGTATTGGCAGCAAAGAATCAAGGATGCTGAAATTGCAGGAGAAATCTGGGATGAAGCCTCAGCGATCTCTTGGCTGCAAGAACAATTTTACGATTGACAAAGCGATGGCGCTCTTCATATACTGCGCTTCGCTTCTGCGGGAATAACTCAGTTGGTAGAGTGTCAGCTTCCCAAGCTGAAAGTCGCGGGTTCGAATCCCGTTTCCCGCTCCAATAAAATAAAGGGCTTAGCCGTTAGCGGCTAGGCCCTTTGTTGCTTGTGTTATAGTTAGTAAATGTTGTAATAATTTTCAAAATTATCACAATCTTAGTATTCCTCAGGAAAGAGCACCGTTGTTACCGACCGATCCCGTTCGGTGATGATCCAAATTGTCGGTATCCCTTCCTGTTTATATACTGAGACAAGCCGCTCGTCGTTTTGTAGCGCCCAGTCATTGGTTTCCCTGTCTTCATCGCAAACATCACCCCAGCCACCGGCCAAGTGTCGTCTTATCGATGCAGTCATAGAGTTTGACCAGAAGGGAACGGTACTCAGAGATTCGTTGCTGTGCTTTTTTGGCGTATTCCTCAGAGGCGGCAACTGAACGAGCCTTGGCATACTTGGCTTGACGGTTGACGACCTTAAAGAAGCCAGCGAGGGAGTCGAGAAGGCGAACGTAATCAACGAGAAGATCAGCCGGAAGGGTAACGGCAACCTCAACCTGATCGTTATCAGCAGGGGTAACCTTGAGATTGTCTTGCAGGAGTGAAGAAAGCAGGGTCATAGAGAGACCCCACGTGAAAATCTAACGTCGCATAATGTATATTATGTAAACTAGAATAATTTCAACACCGCTTCCAGCTCAATCAACCCCTATTAACCAATCGTCGCCAAGTCTAAGCGACCACCCCAGCGCTTTATCATTTCAGCTTTCACTTCCGCGGCACTCTGATCATTTAAGTAATTGGTTTGAGCGGCGTATTCGAAAGCGTCATGCCTGGCAATCTCAAGCAATGCCCCGTCATGCAACAGACTGGCAACTCGAAAATCGGGTAAGCCGGATTGGCGTGTCCCGAGAAATTCACCCGGCCCGCGAATTTCGAGATCGGCTTCTGAGATACGAAAGCCATCGTTGGTCTCGACCATCACATCTAGCCTGCGTTTTGCTTCTGCGCTGTACTGCGCTGAGGAGATCAAAAAGCAGAAACTCTCATTTACGCCACGCCCCACACGGCCGCGTAACTGATGCAATTGCGCGAGTCCGAAGCGATCAGCGTGTTCGACGATCATGGTCGTGGCGTTGGCGACATCGACCCCGACTTCAATAACCGTAGTTGCAACCAGTATGTCGAGGTCGTGCCTTCGAAACGCCTGCATGACCGCATCCTTCTCCTGCTGTTTCATCCGACCATGCAAAAGTCCGATGTTGGCTTCGGGGAAAATATCTGCCAGTTTGACCGAGGCTTCGGTGGCGGCCAGAAAATCGGATTTTTCGGTCTCTTCGACCAAGGGATAGACAATATAGGCTTGCCGTCCTTGCGCCAATTGTTTCTGTAACTCGTGGTAGGCACTCTGGCGCTGACTGCTTCGGTAATGATGGGTCTTAACCGCTTTACGGCCCGGCGGTAACTCATCGATGACCGATAGAGACAGATCGCCATAGAAGGTCATCGAAAGGGTGCGTGGAATTGGTGTGGCGGTCATGACCAGAATGTCCGGGTTCGCGCCCTTCTGCTTTAATGCGCCGCGTTGTTTGACCCCGAAACGATGTTGTTCATCGACAATCCCCAGACCCAAGCGTTTAAATTGAACCGCCTCCTGCAGCAGTGCGTGGGTTCCGACGACCAAATGGGTCGTACCGTTCTTCAGCTCGTTTAATATCCGTTTTTTCTCGGCGGATGGGGTCGCACTACGCAACAATTCACAGTTGAGCCCTAGCTGAGGCAACCACTCTTTGAACGTCGAGTAGTGTTGTTCGGCGAGAATTTCGGTCGGTGCCACAACGGCGACCTGGGTTTCATTCTCGATGGCGATTAAGGCGGCCATCAAGGCAACTATCGTCTTGCCGCTGCCGACATCGCCTTGAATCAAGCGGTGCATCGGTGTTGCGGCCATCATATCCTGTTTGATTTCACCCAAAACCCGGCGCTGAGCCGCGGTCAACTTAAAGGGCAAGAGTCGATTAAGGGGTTTGGTGTAGAGGTGTTCGACCTTGAACGCAAAACCTTGCTCTATGGCCAACCCCCGGCGTTTAAGGGCTAGGCCCAACTCCAAATAGAAGAACTCATCGTAAACCACGCTACGCTTTGCAATGTCCCTGCCCTCTTCTAATTGCGCCAATGATTGGTCTGAATCGGGCCAATGGCAGCGAAAAAGGGCTTTTGAGAGGGGCGGAAACCCATATTTTTGCGTCAGATATTGTGGCAGGGTTGCGGAGATCTGAGGCGCATAACGCGCAATCAGCTCAAACCAGATTTTACGCATGCGATACTGGGTCAGGCCCTCGGTCAGAGGATAGACCGGCAGTATACGTCCGAACTTCAGGGGATCCTTGCGCATCAGTTGTGCGGGATCACTGCCTGCAGAAATCAGTTCACTGTCGGGATGATGAATTTCACGGGTCGCGCCGAAGCGGTGGACCTCACCGATAAAGACGACATGCTGCCCAACCGGAAAGCGTTTCTGTAACCATTTTTTACGGTAATGAAACCATTTAAGCGAAATCCGTCCAGATTCATCGCCAGCGATAACTTCAAAAATCTGCCGGCGGCCGGTGCGGGACTCTCCCGCGGCCAGCACCTGGGCGCAGAAGACTGCTTGCTGGCCGGTGCGTAATTGTGAAATTTTCAGGAATTGACGGCGGTCTTCGTAGCGTAATGGTAGGTGGTAAAGTGCATCTTCAATAGAGTCAAGCCCCATTCTGCGTAAAAGATCCTGCAGTTTGGGGCCGACTCCTGAAGCGTTCTCAAGACCGACCTGATCGAGAGAGGGGGCATCTTGTGGGGGAACCTTGGGCATCTGCCCTCCCCTGCTTACTCGTTGAAGAGATTGTTAAGAGCAACCAGGATATCTTCGACATCAAGACCGTGAGCCATGGCACCTTGCTCCAATGTCTCATTCATTGCGCCCATGCAGCCGACGCAGCCAAGATTGAACTGACCCAGAACACCCGCGACGCGCGGGTCAAGTTGCAGGATCTGGTGAAATGTCATATCGCGTGTAATTTTTTGACTCATAGTAACCTCCCAGGATTATTTATATCGTTTCTCTTAATTCTCACAAAGTTGCCGGTCAAAAGCAAGGCCGACAAGCTGCTCACGCATAAACTGTCGATCAGGAATACTCTATTTCGGTAATTTCATAAACCCGGACCCCTGATGGTACGTTTATCCGGACCTCGTCATCGACCTCATGCCCGATCAGGGCGCGACCAACCGGTGAGGTAATCGAAATTTTACCGTCTTTGATTTCCGCTTCATCTTCACCAACAAGTTGGTAGGTCACTTCAGCGTCGGTATCGATATCTATCAGAGTGACCTTGGCGCCGAAGACAACCTTTTCACTGTCGATTTCGGCCGGGTTGATCACCTGGGCCCGGGCGATCTTGTCGTTCAACTCTTTGATGCGCCCTTCGACAAAGCCCTGCTTGTTTTTGGCCGCATCATACTCCGCATTTTCGGAGAGGTCACCGTGGGCTCTCGCCTCGGCAATCGCCTGGACGACCTTCGGACGTTCAACTCGCACAAGATTCTTCAGTTCCTCCTGCAGGCGCGCATGTCCCTCTGCAGTTACCGGAATTGAGTCACTCATATTTTGCTCCTTGAAAAAAAACGGCGGGCGAGGAAAATCCCGCCCGTCGTTTGAGGGTAATAGTTGGT
>JAKIUS010000221.1 GCA_021647445.1 Geopsychrobacter sp.
TGCGCGCGTCAGGATCTAAGCCAGCATGACGATACAGGGTCGCAACCAGCGTACAGGTACTACCCAGAGGTTGATTGATAAAACGAATGGGCCGGTCGGTTTGAAAATTTCCCAGACGGTGATGGTCAATTACTTCAACAATTTCAACCTTATCAGCACCCGGGACAGCCTGTCCCAGCTCATTATGATCGACCAGAATCAGGCGTACGGGGGCATTTTTAAGCAGATGACTCTTGCTGGCTATGCCGATAATGCGTCCATCATCATCAACCACAACGGCACCGACCGCATCATGATGAAGCAGCTTCAAGCGCAAATCGCTGAGCAACTCCGTGCGCCCGACCTGCAAAAACTCGGGGCCGACCAGCGCGGAAACAGGAGTCGCCAGGCGTGTCCGCCAGCAACAATTTGCGGTATCAAACGGACTGGAAATCAAACTAACCTGCCCGATCTCAGCTTGAGCAATCCACTCAGCGTTTAAGGAAGAACCGCCCGACAAGACCAACATGCGCACTCCGGCCTTAAGAGCGGCTTCAATGATTTCAGGACGGTGCCCGGTGATAAGGACACTCCGCCGAGGATCGATCTCCTTGAGCCAATCAACAAAGGAGAGACTATCGCGAGCACCGACATAGAGATCAAGTTCTTCAATCTGGTCCGCATCAAACAGCGACTCATCTGCGGCTTGCAAACAACGCGAAACAGAGGAAGAACTGACCTGCACGCGGCGCAACTCACTCGGGTCCGTCGGCAGAAGAAAAAGTTCCGTTATCTCCTTGAGCAACAACAACCCTTTCGGTTTTAAATCGTCATCAACGACCGGCAGGGTTCTGATCTTATGGGTGTGGTAAAGCTCAAGGGCCTTGGCTAGGGGTTCTTGGGAACCAATTTTTATCGCCTCTTCGCCTATTACATCACCGACCCGAGGGTAAACGTCAGACAACCGCTTAGGCGGAAGCTGATCAAAATAATCCAAAACAAACTCGGTCTGTTGATTCAGATTTCCCGCGCAGGCCGGTAGAATATTTTCATGGCCCTGACGCTGCAAAAGGCGGGCATAAGCAATGGCACTACATATGGAATCGGTATCGGGATTACGGTGCCCGATAACATAGGTTATGGTCTGTTTCATAATCACCTTGAAGGCAGTTTGGTTGGCTCGACAACCTGGGTCAATATACCGCGAACATCCCCGAGCCCAATCACGTTTTTAACAACGGCGAGCTGAGGTCGTAATTTTTCGTCGAAGCCGACGTAGACATCGCGGCTTTTGGCTTTAAAGGTTTCGGGAGCCATCAAGACTTTGCACAACAACAGGTCCGCCGAAACCCCCATCTTCTTTTGGTCTTTCTTTGTAAGACGACTTATGACTATTTTTTCAGGACCTTTGCGCGAGAACGCTGCCAATTGAATATCTTTCCCAACCTCAAAGGGGCCAAGACGGCCTAATCTCAGGTTATAAAAAGCACTCAGAAAATCGTATGTCGGCTGTTCAGGATTCATCGGCAACAAAGTTTTTTGTTGTTCGACTCCGTTGACGCTCTTTTGATACATGACCTGTTGAGTGGCAAAATCAAACCGGTAGCTGGTCAGTCGATGAGTCGCCTTACCTCTCTTATCCTTTTTTGTATCAGACGTTTGTAGCAGCGGCCGCAACCGACCGTCAGGACCTTCCTCCATGAGGGTGGTATAGGTTTCAACCCGGTTACGGGTAAAAAAAGCCGCCATCCCCCTGGTTTTAGCGGTCAGAGTGGCAAGATAAGTCCCAATCTTGGGCCCTTTATCCAGACGTATTTCTCCTTGCGCTATTTTTTTAAACCAGAGAAACGAGATATTATAACTCAGCTTTTCGCCAACCAAAGATGCGATCGGCCTGACCACAGGTGATTGCGGCAGATCGCTGTCGGCCCGGACCGGCGCATTGAATCCACATAAAATAATCAGCGTAAGAACAATAATAAATTTAGGCATAAAAATGAGTCGCGTTATATGAAGTAAAAGGAAATAAAAACAACATAAGCCAGCAGCAACAGTACGCCTTCGGTTCGGCCGAGACGCAACCGACGCATGACCAGGAGCCAGAGAGCAACACTAAAAACCAGCATCAGCGGCAATTCATGGTGCAATATTCCAAGATCAATTCTGATCGGCGCCACCAGGGCACAACAACCGAGGACAAAGAAAAGATTGAAAATATTGCTGCCGATCACGTTGCCGACACTAAGGTCAGCTTCCCCCTTCCAAGCACTAACCGTTGAGGCCGCCAGTTCGGGCAAACTGGTGCCCAGAGCAACCACTGTCACCCCGACAACCAGATCCGAAACGCCGAGATCACGGGCAATAAAAACCGCCGAGCGCACCATCAATTCGGCACCGATACCAAGGCCAACAATCCCGCCGAGAATCAGCAACAGATCGCGACGTCGATGAGAATGATCAATCTTGTCCTGAGAGATCATCATCTCAACCGATTTTTTCTTGCGGCTGGAAACGAAGCAGTACCCCAAAAACAGGATCAGGCCTAGAACCAGCAATAACCCATCGAAGCGACCCAGTTCACCGTCCAATGCCATTAAAAAGACCACACCACTGGCAAAGAGCATGATCGGAATTTCACGTATCAGGGTACTCCGCGCTACAGTCATAGGGGCGAGCAATGCGGTGGTCCCCAGAATCAAACCGATATTGGCGATATTAGAACCGATGACATTTCCAGCGGCCAGGTCAGATGATTTTTTGATAACCGCCGCAAGGGAGACCATCATCTCAGGCATACTAGTTGCCAGGGCAACGATGGTCATCCCGATCACCAGTGGACGAATACCGAAGGAGAGCGCAAAACTCGAACTTCCCTTAACCAGATATTCTGCACCGAGATAGAGCAGCAACAAGCCGAATAAAAGCGTAAGAATGGCGATCAGCAAGTGGGATCCTTAAGCAAAATGAAAAAAATGCCCTTTTTCTTCAGAGATAAAAGACAACAATGAGCTTGACCTGCTCCAGGAGGATAACTAATATTCATATATTCAATTTTAACTTTGACCGAAATCGATGAGCAGTCAACAGATTTCGAACTGATATGAGGATGCCGAAAATGGATGAACTTCCCTTTGCTAAAGATCAGGATTTTACCCGCGAATCCGAAATACTGAAAGTCCTGGGTCATCCGGTTCGCTTGAAAATTGTTGCGGGTCTAATGTCGCAGTCATGTAACGTCAAAAAAATCTGGGAATGTCTCGAACTTCCCCAAGCAACGGTTTCGCAACATCTTGCCCTGCTCAAGAACAAAGCGATCATTTCAGGTCGTCGTGAAGGTGTTGAAGTTTTTTATCAGGTCACGAGTCCAGAAGCACAGAAAATTGTCGCAGCCATGTTTGACGGCCTCTGCTTTACGCCTGAAGAGTGACATACAGACAGCTGATTCGGCAAGCATTTCTAGCAGTCCATGACAAAAGGTCGTTCCCGGCAAACAGGAGCGACCTTTTTTATGGAATAGCACAGATCATGGTTTGATTTCAACACCTGAGTAGGCGCAGATAAATCACTTCATAGGTTGCTGGAATCTGACCGTCGCGACCAAAACAAGCCTTGTAACTTTCGTACATACGCTGCATCGTCCTGCGCGAAGCGAGGCCACCGGGCCGGTTACGACTCGCATTCTGGGCACCAATCGCCTTCAACGAGCGTAACAGTTGTGGAACCCCGGGATGCCATTCGACTTCGAGACGACTCTCCATAATATCGATATCAAAAAGACCGGCCAAGGCCTCTTCCACCTGGGAGATGCCCGGAAAACCTTGACTGTGCGAGATACCGGTCGCTACGGCTTCAGTATGGCAATGGCGTAATTCATAGAGGGTACGCTCGCCAAAGAGAGCCATCACCACCTGACCCTTGGGTCGCAATACCCGCTGCAGTTCGGCAAACCCTTGCACCAGATGATCAACCCATTGATAGACCGAACTCGAAAGCACCAGATCAAAGCACTGGTCTTGGAAGGGCAAACTAGCGGCATCGGCATCGACCACGTATTGGTCAAAAACGTCTGCAACCCGGCAACTCATACCATGCGCCAAATCAGAGAGAACCAGGTCGGCCTGCGGATACTGATGCAGAAACTTACGGCTCAAGATACCGGTTCCACATCCAACCTCAAGCGTCCGACCCTGCACGGCCGACTCCGGCAAGCGCTGCAGTAGTTTTTTGGCCACCGCCTGCTGAACCAATGCATAACGATCATATTCTGCGGCATGCCGGGAAAAATTACGTTGTATCTGCTCCGCCTTGAGGCTATCTTCTCCCAGGGTCATAAACTGAAAGCTTTTATCTGACGCGCCACAAACTGAGGTCGACTAAAAAAAGGCGCATGGCCGACATGGGGCATGGAAACA
>JAKIUS010000222.1 GCA_021647445.1 Geopsychrobacter sp.
GAACAGGTTGCTTCTGGCGGACTGTCAATTTCCGGTGCGCACTTTATCAATATCGTTTTTCTGCTCTGTGGCACGCTGCTGATGCTCATGGCCCTGCTACGCTTCGGCCGTTTTATTACCCTGGTCCCCAATGTTGTCATCTCTGGATTCATGAGCGGGATTGCACTATTGATATGGCTCGATCAGGTCAAGGTTCTGTTCGGCTGGGGAGGCAAGATAGCGCTTGGCGGACCCCTCGTACAAAACCTGGGATTAACGCTGATCACACTCTCACTGATTTTTGCACTGGCTCCACTGATGCGCCGGATCGTCGGACCCCGTTCGCGTTTTCTACCCGCGACCCTGCTCGCCATTATCATCGTTACTCTGCTGGCCAATTTTTTCCAACTCCCCGTCGAATGTGTACAACTAAGCGGTGGCATCAGCAGTTTCTCTGACTTAACCCGGTTGATTCAAAGCCAAATACCGACCGAGTGGACCCTGCCGATACTGACCCGCGCCTTTCCGTTTGCCCTGCAACTGGCGATGCTCTGCTACCTTGACACCCTGCTGACCTCGCTGGTCGTTGACAAAATGAGCGGAAGCAAAACCAGGCAAGATAAAGAACTGTTCGCTCAGGGATTGGCCAACAGTGCGATTGCCCTGGTCGGCGGCATTCCAGGTGCGCAGGCCACCATCCGCTCAGTATTGATGCTTAAAGAGAAGGCCAGCTTAAGGATCTCGGGGATTATGGTCGGTATTTTTGTGCTTATCGAGATGATCCTGTTTCAAGACCTGATCAACCTGATCCCCAAGGCGGTCTTTGTCGGGGTGCTGATCAAGGTCGGCTATGATGTCTTCGATTTCAAACCATTGCGTCTCTACGCCAAAGAGTTGGCGAATAAACGCGCCCAACTCTTTGAGCAGTTCTTCTCACGACATGACGATGAACCGATATTCGTTACCAACCGCGAACTATTGATCATTGTCGGCTCGGCAGGCATCACGGTCATGTTCGATCTCAACACAGCAGTTATCGGCTTCACCTCTCTGTTCTACCTGCACAACAAGGTCTTAAACCGCAAGAACCCGATGCGTGATCTCATGACCGAAGCGGAGACCGACGTTTTTGCCAAACAGAATTAAAAGAATTGGCTGAGCTCGACCTAAATTCACAGAATTTACTTAAGATCAGTCTTCAATCCTTTTCAACGTTTTCCTCTTCGTCAAGCAACTGCCGGATCAGTTTGGTCAACTCTGCCAATGATAACGGTTTCGTTGCAAAGGCCTTGATCCCGGCCTGATACGCCTGCTGCCGATTAATCCTGTCACTAAATCCGGTACAGAGAATGATTGGCAGTTGCGGCTTTACTCTCAACACCCGTTCTGCTAGTTCGGCACCGGTCATCCCTGGCATCGTCATATCGGTGATCAATAAATCAAAATCATCTGGCTGTTGTTCAAAGCGATTCCACGCCGCGTAACCATCCCGTTCGGTAATTACTTGATAGCCCATATCACTTAACAAGCTCTCCAACATATCAGCCCCTAACTGATCGTCGTCGACCAGTAGTAAGCGTTCGGTACCGCTTTTGAACTCATCATCAGCGGGCAAGTCCTGTTGCAAACCACTGATAACCGGCAGCAAAATCCGGAAACTGGCCCCCTGATCGAGACGGCTGCTGGCAGTAATCTGCCCCCCATATTTGAGTACAATACCGTGAACAACGGACAATCCCATTCCGGTCCCTTCTCCACGTTGTTTGGTTGTAAAATAGGGTTCAAAAATTCGGTCAAGATTTTCAGGCGCAATCCCATGTCCCGTATCACTGAGAATCAACTGCAAGTAGTCTCCACTCGACAACTTGACAACAGACAGATCGTCTGCGCGTGCTGCAATCCTCTGCACCGACAGATCGATGGTGAGCAACCCGCCCTTTTCGCGCATCGCGTGCCTGGCATTGGCACAAAGGTTCATGATGATCTGATGAATCTGGGTCGGATCGGCCATGGTGCAAGCCTGCTCAGCCTCAGGACTGCTCTCAAAAAGTATCCCGATTGTTGACGGCAGGCTGGCGCGTAACAAGGTCAGGACTTCTTCGATAATTGGTTGTAGCTGCAGAACAACCAACTGATGTTCCGACTGACGGCTGAATTCCAGAATTTGACGGGTCAGATTGGCGGCACGCTGCCCGGCGTCATTGACCGCGCTCAAATAGGCATGAACCGGGTGTTCACTCCCCAACTTGCGTTGTGCCATTTGGGTATAACCGATTATTCCCGATAGAATATTATTGAAATCATGGGCAATACCACCTGCCAGGGTCCCGATTGCCTCCATTTTCTGCATCTGCGCCAGTTGCTGCTCAATCTGCTGCAGTTGTAGTCTCTGCTGTTCGAACTCATATTCAACGCTACTCAGCGAAGCGCTTTTCTGTGCAAGCCTGTCGTCCTGTTGGGTGCGCTGCTTCTCAATCTGGGCCGCCATCTGGTTGAAAGACAACGTCAGCTGACCGATCTCGTCACTATTGTTAACAATCAACGGAAATGGCTGCGAACCTGAACCGAAATCTTCCACGGCCGCCGCCAGTTTACGAATTGGTCCGGCAACCCGCCGGGCCAACAAAATTGCCAAAAGCAGAGAGAATCCCAGCGACAGCAGGTAGGCCAATCCAATTCGAGAACGCGCCCCGTGAACAGCCCGATTGACCTGTTCGCGCCGTTCACGGATTTCGTGAAGCTCGTGACTGACAATCTCTGCGGTCACAGCCAAAAATCGTTCTTCAACCTCTTCAAAACGTGATATAGGAATCGGCAGTACGGGATCAGTCATTTCCCGGGCCATTTTTTCGACTTGACCGACTACGCCGAGCAGCTGCTCAATAGACATCTGCAATGAAGGGATGTATTCAATCTCATCCGGGAAATAGAGCTCGACCAAGCGACCATATTCGCCGAGATCCTCCAGCAGCTGACGGCGGGTTCTGGACAATTCAACCAAATCGGCCCTCAATGTCTTTTCTATTGAACGTGAAGATTCCAGAGACAGCATATAGACAATTTTTATCTGTTCGGCATGCAGCAGGTTGCCCTGTGTGCGGATTGTGTGAATCAAATTCAGCACCGCGAGATTTTCATCAGCCAAACGTTCAAAGCTGCGTTCAACGGGACCAAGCGTCTGCAAACAAACAAAAACCCCGATACTGAAAATCAGAGTCAGAAGCAGATAACCTAATAGTATTTTTTCGAGAATTTTCATGCGCCTCCGGGAATCAATTCTGAAACACTGAACTCATCTCTTCACGAAGTTAGAGTTTAGCCGCTTGATTTGTATTATCAAATGTCCCGCCAAGAAAAATTTCAGCTCCGCCGTTTTTCACAAAAAGCACCGCCAAGAATACCGCAAGAATCGGGTTGTCCGGGGCCGAGTCCTGATGATAGATTGTGCCTGAATCTAGCAGCCTGTCGGACTATCCATGAACTGGCTGCAAATTCGTCTGCTTGGCCCATATTTCAGCTCCTTTTCGACCCATAGCTACGGCTATTACTCTCAAATGAGCTAAAATCTGACCTCAAGCAGCCAAATTTTCGCTTCAGCTCTGATAGCCCGACAGACTGCTAGGCCGGGGAGAACCGATGAATTCCGAGGACTACACAAAAATCGCTAGGGCGATTAATTTTATCCGCCGCAGGGCGCTCGACCAACCGGACCTTTCCGCCGTGGCCTCGCACCTCGATCTGAGTCCCTTCCATCTCCAACGACTCTTTAAACGCTGGGCCGGGGTCAGCCCCAAACGCTTTCTGCAATACCTGACCAGTCAGCACGCCAAGCAATTACTCAAAGAATCCCGCCCACTCCTTGAAACCAGCTACGCCGTCGGACTCAGTGGTAGCGGCCGTTTACACGATCTGTTTGTCACCGTCGATGCGGTCACCCCCGGAGAATTTCGCAGCGGGGGCAAGGGGGTGCGGATTACCTGGGGCGTTCAGCAAAGCCCCTTCGGCGACTGTCTGATCGGGCTGACGGCAAGAGGGCTCTGCACGCTGCAGTTTATCGACCGGGACCGGACGACAGCTATGTCACACCTGAAAAAAGACTGGCCACACGCCCAACTCCACAAAGATGACAACCTGACTGCAGCAACCCTCGCAGAAATCTTCGCACTGCCGAACCAGCAGCCGCAAAAACCGCTACCACTCTTACTACGCGGCAGCAACTTCCAACTACGCGTCTGGCAAGCCTTACTGCAGATTCCTGCTGGCCAAATCAGTTCCTATGGTCAGATCGCCCGCCAACTCGGCCAACCCACCGCCGCCCGTGCCGTCGGCAGCGCTATTGGGGCCAATCCGATTGCCTGGCTGATCCCCTGCCACCGGGTATTGCGCGCCGATGGCGGCCTAGGCGGTTA
>JAKIUS010000223.1 GCA_021647445.1 Geopsychrobacter sp.
TTCACGGTTCCCTGCGATCTCGCTTAAGAGCTGCGTGTAGCTCTGGTAAACGCTGACGACCTCACTCAAATCGGCATGTTCACGGGTTAAGTCACGATATCGCGGTTGATCGGAGATCACCGCAGGGTCAGAGAGCAACCCCTCTACCTCACGGAAACGATCGACAACTTTTTCGAGATTATGAAACATAGATTCCTTTTCGAGCCCGACAAACGACCCACGACATAATAAATCATCTCAAGTGGCCACACTTAAATGAAACAGTACGATCAGAGATCGTTAAATTCAGCACGCACCTCTTTGAGCGCACCACAGGTCATTTCCCCTTCGGGGCAGACCCCGCCGACACAACCGGGACCGGCCTTGGCAAACAGGATCGGGGCCAGCGGCTTGACCAGTTTGAGCATCTCCCTAGCCATCTGCTGAATTTCCCACTGAGCACGACGACAACAACGCAGGGCGAAAAAATGGAGTAATTCCCGGCCATTCATCGTCACTACGATCTTGGTTGTCGCTGCATTCGGCAAAATAAACCGCGCATCTTCTGCAGGGATCCCGGCTTCAAGCAGCTCTGCATACAGGCCATGAATATCATCAAGCATCTGTTGATAACGCTCATTCGGCTCTGATGTCGCGATCGAATCGGGAGTAACAGCCACAAAGCGCTTGCGCTGCGTCACATAACGCTGACTCTGCTGCGAATAACTGGCGAGGCGATGACGCACCAATTGATGAGAACAGGCACGACTGATCCCTTCAATCCCGAAGGAGAAACTGACATGTTCAAGCACCGACAGATGCCCTAATGAGGTAATTTTCTCGAGAAAGGCCGCGCGTTCGGTCCGACTCTTCTCGAGCAACGCCTCAATCGACGCATTCGAATAACAGAGCCTGGCGGCGGCAGCCACCACTAGTTCAGGCTCTGGGGTATGGGTCAGCAGTTCAATCTTCATAGGAGTTCACCTCGATAAAAAATTGTTCCGATTCTGCCATATAAGACGCACCACTCCAAGCAAAAGCCGATCAAGAATGAATTTTAGCCAAAAAAAAACGGCCCTCGAAAGGACCGTTATCTTGCGTATCTGTACTTTTACTTCTTTTGGCCGTACTTACGCCGAAAACGCTCGATCCGACCAGCGGTATCGATCAACTTCTGCTTGCCGGTATAAAAGGGGTGACAAGCCGAACAGATCTCGGTATGGATCTCTTCGCCCTTAGTCGAACGGGTTTCAAAGCTGTTACCACAGTCACAGCGAACCTGAACGGCCTCGTATGTGGGGTGAATTCCTTCTCTCATTTTCAATCTCCTTGCGACCTGGCTTTGGTACAGGTCATGGGTGGAACGTTTCAAACAACGCGGTCTTATACCACCTCAGGGCATTACAGGCAAGCCTTTTCTTATCTCGACAGCCGAGCTCAGCCTGGGGAACAGGTAACAGGGCCGCCTAACGGTTCATTGAATCAAGAAACTCCTGATTGGTCTTGGTCTCATTGAGTTTGTCGAGTATAAACTCCATGCAATCGACGGAATTCATCGCGGTCAGAACCTTACGCAACAGCCAGATGCGTTGCAGGTTATTGGGCGGGATCAACAAGTCTTCCTTACGCGTACCGGAACGATTGATATCGATCGCTGGGAAGGTGCGCTTGTCAGAGAGTCGGCGGTCGAGATGAACTTCCATATTGCCGGTCCCCTTAAACTCTTCGAAGATAACCTCATCCATCTTGCTCCCGGTATCGACCAGAGCGGTAGCAATAATCGTAAGACTGCCACCCTCTTCGATATTACGCGCAGCACCAAAAAAGCGCTTCGGCTTGTGCAGGGCATGGGCATCAACTCCACCGGAGAGAATCTTGCCGGAGGAGGGAATAATCGTATTATAAGCACGGGCCAAACGCGTGATCGAATCGAGCAGAATAACCACGTCACGCTTGTGCTCAACCAGGCGACGAGCCTTCTCGATAACCATCTCGGCAACCTGAACATGGCGATTGGCAGGCTCATCGAAGGTCGAGGAGATAACCTCGCCATCGACGCTGCGCTGCATATCGGTCACCTCTTCGGGCCGCTCATCGATCAAGAGCACGATCAGGTAGACTTCCGGATGGTTCTTGGTAATTGAGTTGGCGATGTTCTGCATCAGCACCGTTTTACCGGTGCGCGGTGGAGCGACGATCAAACCACGCTGGCCCTTGCCGATGGGCGAAGCCAGATCCATAACCCGCGCCGACATATTATCTGCAGTCGTTTCCAGAATGATCTGCTCTTCGGGATAGAGGGGTGTCAGGTTATCAAAGAAGGTCTTCTCCTTCATCTTGCCTGGATCTTCGAAATTGACCTGAGCGACCTTGAGCAGAGCAAAATAACGCTCCCCCTCTTTGGGTGGCCGGATCTGCCCCGCAACGGTATCGCCTGTGCGCAGCCCGAAACGGCGAATTTGCGATGGTGAAACATAAATATCATCGGGACCGGGCAGATAATTTGCGTCGGGTGCGCGTAAAAACCCGAACCCATCAGGCAGAATCTCAAGAACCCCTTCACCTGAAATAGCTTTTTTCTGCTTGGCCGTGGCATTGAGGATCGCGAAGATCAAATCCTGACGGCGCTGGCCACCAATATCTTCGACCTTGAGATCTTTCGCAAGCGAGATCAGGTCAGCCATTTTCCGGGTCTTAAGTTCTTTCAGGTTCATACAGGGTCTCCACGGCCAAAACATGACCGATGTTAGGCAGCACCTTCCCTCGACGGGGCTGCGGCTCAGATTCTTTAATCAAGATAAAATGCTTACAAAGGCAGAATTAACAGAATAGTCTCAATCGGTTCATTGCCCTCAGCAGGCATTCATAGCTTTGTTTATATGTCGTACTTATAAATCCAGGAGATCATCAACCGAGAAATAAAGAATAGGATCAATAAAGGGATTTGATTCGAAATTTAAGGGGATGGGAATCGACCGGACAACCTATGACTGCCGGGACCCTCGAACATATGAATACCTGCTTGTACCCTCATTTAAATTCTCAAGTCAACAGGAAAACGATTAAAGTTCCCGATCTTCAGGATCTTCGAGCTTAAAACCATATTCACTGAGCAAAGAACGGATACGCCTCATCAGTTCACGGGGGAAAAATGGTTTGGTAATATAATCGATCGCTCCGACCGAGAACCCCTTCTCCCGTTCATGTTTACGCGCGACGGCGGTAAACATCGCAACCGGGATATCACGAGTTGCCTCCTGCGCCTTCAACTGTTTGCACACCTCAAATCCATCCATGTCCTGCATGTAAAGATCAAGCAGGATCAAATCAGGCTTGAAACTTTCAGCCAACTCCAAACCCTGTTCGCCACCGGAGGCGACCTCAAGATCAAACTGATCGGTCAGAAGCACCTGCACGAAGCGACGGATGGCTGGTTCATCGTCTATCAGCAAGATACGCGGACGACGGTCGCGCACCGTCCCCTCTTCCTCTTCGAAGGCAGCCTGCTGAAGGTCCAGCGGAAATGCCAGGTGGATACAGCTGCCCGGAGCCGAAACGCCCGTCTCCTCGATGGTCCCGGGGCTCTCGGCCCAGACCAGGCCGCCATGTCCATGGACAATCCGTTTGACCAGCGCAAGCCCCAAACCGACCCCCTTACCCTGAAATTTCTGACCGGTGCTGTGCTCTTCCAACTTACCCGCCGCATAGAAGCGATTAAAGATGCGCGGCAGGTCGAGACTGGAAATACCGATGCCGTTGTCATTGACCATGACCTGTAGAAAATCACCCTGCCACTGCAGGGTATCGAGACCATCGGGATAGAACAGCTTCAACTGATCCTGCGGCAGGTCGCGCCGCGCAACCTGGCGAGTTGTAACCTCAATACGGCCACCATCGGCGGTATATTTAATCGCATTTTCGAGCAGATCGGTAAACACACGTCTCACCATTGCCGTATCGGCTAACAGGCGTGGCCACGCGTCTTCCGGGGCAAAATTTAGTTCAATGTGACGTTCCTTGAGCGCCCAACTGAGCTCTAAGTGGACCTCTTGCAAAAGCGTGTGGAAATTAATTTTATGTCGCCTCAGACTAAAACCCTCCGCCTCGATCCGCACGATATCAAGCATATCTTCAACGATATCAGAGAGACGCCGGGCACCCTGCATGGCATAATCGAGCAAGCTGCACTCATCCTCATTCAGGCGTTCGGGCAGACTTTCATATAGGTACTCAAGAGAGCCGAGCAGAAAGGTCAGGGGAGTTCTAAGTTCGTGGGACGCAATACCGATAAAGTCACTCTTGATCCGATCGATCTCGCGCAACTCGGCATTGACCTTCTCCTGTTCGGCCATCGCACCCTCAAGGCGCTTCTGCGATTCTTCGAGAGCCAGAGCCT
>JAKIUS010000224.1 GCA_021647445.1 Geopsychrobacter sp.
CTACGCATCCGGACTACGCCAGGCGATGGAATTCCCTTGCGAGATGCGGCCCGCATCAGGGAAGGCTACGGATTTTCTCAGATCAACCGTACCGATCGCAAGCGCGTAATTAATGTCAGCGCCAGCGTCGACAGCCAGAAAAACACTGCGCAGGATATCCTCAACGAGCTCAAGACCGAGGTACTGCCGCAACTTGCGGCCGACTATCCGGGACTAAGTTTCGATATGGAGGGGGAAGAGAAGGAGAGGGCGGACTCTATGAACAGCATGCTCGGAGGATTCAAGCTGGCCCTGTTGATTATCTTTGCTCTGCTGGCGGTCCCGTTTCGCAGCTACAGCCAACCGTTACTGATCATGGCCGCCATCCCCTTCGGCATGGTCGGCGCTGTCATCGGCCATATTATCATGGGCTTCGATCTGAGCCTGCTGAGCATGTTCGGTCTGGTTGCGCTCTCGGGGGTCGTGGTCAACGATTCGCTCTTGCTCATCGACCGCGCTAACCAGAATCGTCGCGCGGGACAGGATCTGCATCAGAGTCTGGTTGAAGCAGGCACTAGGCGCTTTAGGCCGATCATCCTGACCTCGCTGACCACCTTCTGTGGCCTGATGCCGATCATTCTGGAGACCAGCGTCCAAGCCCAATTCCTGATTCCGATGGCGATCAGCCTGGCCTTCGGCATCCTCTTTGCCACTGGGATTACATTGCTACTCATCCCAAGTCTCTACATGATCCTCGAGGATATTCGTAGCGGCATCGGCCTGCGCGATCATCATGCAGAGCACAATCTGTAACCGATCCACAATGTAAAAGGGAAGGCCGCGACTGTGCCGCGGCCTTCCCTTTTACCGGTCGATAGTTTCTTCAGGGCATAAAGTTTAAGCGTAAGGGCTCTGATATCCGTCCCATACCGTAAAGATTCGGTGAGGTCACATCAAGATCTTTACCGTATAGACTGAAGATCGACACCCCGAACAACGGGCTTTGATCAAGGGAAAACTGAATATCATCCGCATGCCCGGTTTTCAATTTGCGGCTGAATTCAACAACCCAAAAGCCACTGACCCAGCGACCCTTGGCCTGCACATCGGCGCGGCTACCCGTCGGTTTAACGGGGAAGAATCGACTCACCACCTGGTTCGTTTTCACCTGCGGTCGCGCAACCTTCTGATAAGGGGCGGTTCCTGTGTCAGAGATACGACTGAGATAGCGAACCTTGCCGCTCAAACTACGCAGAGGAATGCTATTCTCCTCCTCTTGGCCAGTCTTCACCTTCTTCTTTCCTGAAGACAGAATGTGCATTTTATCATCGGCGAAACCGGCTAAATTACTGCGGTTGGCTTTCCAATACCAGACATCCGCATGGTAATCATTATCGGCAAAATTTGACAGGTCCACATCCTCGTCCATCATATTCCACTTAAAGACAAAGGTATCCTCGCGGTGGGCAGCCTCCAGGTATTTGCCCTGCGCATCATCCCAGCCCCAGGGCTTGTGCAGCGGGTTTTCGGCCTTATCGGGATAAAGCACCAGAAAGTAGACCCGCTGAGCGGTGTAGACCGCTGAGAGTAGAATGGTCTCATGCGCGGCCTGGTCGGTAATTAAAACCGGTTTGGCTTTGGCCCAGGCCACATCGGAATTATTCCCATCAACCACCGGAGCGGTTGCAACCCGAATCGCATTGACCGAAATTTCCGCCTGCGCCAGCACCGGCAGAAACAAAAAAAACAGCACTAACAATCTTCGCATATCAGACCCTCCAAAATTTCCTTCATAAGCAGCCAAAGAGGCAAAATCCATAAGTAAGCTTCGAACGAATAACTCTAGCAGACTTTTCTTAGCTTGCTGTCAAAAACGTTAACGACCGGGCACAGCCCTTCGACAACAGGTTCGCAGGGGACGGAAAGTCCCTTATAAGCAAAGGTTAAGATCGTCATCCTCGCGAATGCGGGGATCCACGCCTCATAAAACCACTGGATTCCCGCCTACGCGGGAATGACGAAAATGAGTAGCACCGGAAAAGGTTTGGGCTAAAGCCCATAGTTTTTTCTAGCGTGATGGAACAATAAATGACAACCATAGCATTCATCGAAAAATCTGATAAAATTCAATGGCTAGCGTTCGTACCTGTGACCGAAAACCTGTTTACCCCGCCGACGGAGTACTTGAAGTTGACATCCAAGCCCCCCCTAGAGACTGTTTGCCATTGTGATATGACCCTCGATATCGACCTGGCCAGCGGCGTTCAACAACTCCTCTTTCCCCGGAGTTCACCAGTCTGTAACTGGTGTTGCGTTGGGGTCAAAAACCGCATGGCTCAAGGTCTTGGCGGTGATTATTTTGATTTCATCCAAATGCCTGATGGCTGCCAGACCCTCTTCATTGGTGATGTTACCGGGCATGGCCTGCACGCCTCGATTGTCATGTCGCTCATTTACGGCTTTATTCACCGTTCCTCCCTCGACAAATGTGATCCGCTGGACGTGATCACCGGAGTCAATCGCTTTTTACGCCATTTTGCAACCCGCAGCCAAGAACTGGATTACCTCTTTTCAACCACTCTCTTCCTTGCCATCATTGACCCCAAGAGCTTTAGGATGCACTATATCAACTGTGGGCATGTTCGGCCATTGATCCGTCGTGGCCAGCAACTGTTCCGCCTCGAGACGACAGCACCACCGCTTGGATTCTTCGAAGACCCTGAAATTGAACTGGGTACGTTTGAATTCGCGGTCGAAGACCGACTTCTGCTTTATACCGATGGGGTCAGTGAAGCGACCAATGCCAATAACGAACAATTTGGAAGAGCCCGCATTGAAGCGGCCTTACTGGAAATCGATGACGATCACATGGAGTTTCTCGATGCCCTCTACCAACGCACTGTCGATTTCGGCTGTAGCCAGCCACCCATCGATGACTGCACCACGATTATCCTTGATTTCCACAAACCACTCCCAGGAGCATTGAACTGACCTATGCTTGGCAATACCTCCCGTTCTCCACTGGTAAAAAATCTCTCTCTCTGCGTTGACAACGTCCCTCTGCATGATCTATTGCAGGCGTTAACGCTAGAATGGGGCTATCGACTGACCGACAAAATCGAAGATGAACCACTACTGCTTATCAGTGAAGGCCTCACCGCTCCTGTAGGCATTAGACATACCCTGACCCTCAGCTCATCCCATTATCAGGACAGACACCGTCTCGAAATTCCATTAACCATCGAAACCCTCTACCTGGCGCTGGAGAATCATTTTCACCGGACACCGCGAAACCACATCCGCCTCAGTGCAGAGTGGCCTATAAAGGTGTCGGTACGTGACCAGAGCTTCGATACCCATTCGATCACCATCGCTGACCGCGGTATCCGTTTTATTTCCCCCCTTGAACTGGACCGTCACGAAGAGATGCAAATCCATATGGAGCAGGAAGATGAAACCTACGATCTTCATGCCAAGGTGGTCTATACAATTGTGGGGAAAGAGATCGGTCGAGGAGACCAGATTGAAGTGGGGGCGGTGTGTACCCCCCAATCAAAAGAGATTCGTGACAGCATCCGCAGTCGGATTATCGGCAACTACCTCAAACGGGTACGACCGGTACTCGGCAGCAACCTGTTTGCCGAAGCGCTGCACCAGCTCAATTTAACCCGAATGTCTAAAACCATCGCAATTTCCAATAGCTCTGATTAAAGACAGGGAATACAAGGGATACAACCGCTCAAAAGAAAAAGCGATCCCACCAACAACAACCATTTCATCTTCGTCATTACTCCTTGTTCAGAAATTTTTTAAACAGCCCCTTGCTCTGTTCACCTTGACCACGTCTAAGGTTGATCAGGCGCAACTCGCGTAACGCCTCGGTGCTTTGCGGGTTAGCCTGAACCGCCATTTCAAAGGACTTTTCGGCCTGACGTTCCTTATTGAGGGACTGATAAACATAACCGAGATAAAGATGGGTCTCCTCAAGACCCGGATTTAACTCCCGCGAAGCGAGCAGAATCTCCAGGGCTTGATTCTGGGTGCCGGGCTTTTCCGGAGAGGCCTTAAAGACCGCCCAGGCATAACTGGTCAAATATTCAGGTTCCTCCGGACTCAGCTCAATCGAGACCTTGAGCTTAGCCACAGCTCCTCTATATTGCCTGACCTTCAGCAGGCTTCTGCCCTGTTGAAACGCAGTTTCGGCCTCGATAACCTGGTTGACATCAATCTTGCTCTTGGGTCCATTCTCCAACTCATCACGATAGCTGGTCCGCGTGGTCGGATCACTCAGCACACTGTAGGCTTGGGTAATATGCCCGAAGATCTCGTTAACCTTGCTCTCCATGTCGTTGGAGAGGCCACGCC
>JAKIUS010000225.1 GCA_021647445.1 Geopsychrobacter sp.
CACGTTATATGGACCAGCCGATGGAAGTCGGGCCTCTGGCGCGGGTGCTGGTCGCCTATGCCAGTGGTAATAAGGACGCCAAGGCGATTGTCGGGCATGTTCTTAAGACCCTCGGTGTTGGACCGGCGGCGCTCTTTTCGACCCTGGGGCGGACTGCAGCGCGCGGCATAGATTGTTTGATGCTGGCGCAGAAGACCGAGCTCTGGTTGCAGCAGTTGACCGACACTATGGGCCGCGGCATTCTGGAGGTCCATAATGCTGAAAAGTGGGACCCTTCCACCTGGCCGAAAGAAGCGCAGGGTTTTGGGTATCATGAGGCTCCGCGTGGTGCGCTGGGTCATTGGATCCGCATTGAAAATGGGGCCATCGCCAATTATCAGGCGGTTGTACCTTCGACCTGGAACGCCGGACCACGTGATGCTTCGGGTCAGATGGGGCCTTATGAATCCGCTCTAATAGGTACGCCTATCGCCAACGAGGAACAACCGCTGGAGATTCTGCGTACCATCCACTCCTTCGATCCCTGTCTGGCCTGTGCAGTGCATCTGTATGATGGTCGAGGGAATGAAATTATCAAGGTCAGGGCCCTTTAGCGCGAGGAGGATCGACTCATGCTGCAGATACGCTACGTCTGGGAATGGCCGGTACGCCTGACCCATTGGTTTAATGTTCTTTCAATCCTTGTCTTGTCGGTGACCGGCTTCTATATCGGTGATCCCAAACTGGTGGTGCCGCACACCTCTGATTTCATGATGGGTTGGGTGCGGGTGGTTCATTTTGGGTTCGCTTACGTTTTTGCTGTCTCGCTGATTGTGCGAATTCTCTGGATGTTTATCGGCAACCAGTATGCAAGCTGGAAGGCTTTTTGTCCCTGGGCGACCAAAGAAGGGCGCAAACATATTCTTGGCACCTTTACCTACTACACTTTTCTGCGTAAGAAGCCGCCTTATGTGGTGGGGCATAACGCCCTGGCGGTAATGGCCTATTCGGTGGTGTTTCTGCTGTTTTTTGTCCAGATAATCAGCGGTTTTGCCCTCTATTCGCAATATGATCCAATGGGAATCTGGGCCAGCACCATGGCCCCGGTCTTAAGCAGTTTCAGTACTCAGGGACTGCGTCTGACCCATCACCTGATCATGTGGCTGGTGATCGCTTTTGCGATTCATCATGTCTACAGTGCCTGGTTGATGGATGTTAAAGAGAAGAACGGAACCTTAAGTTCAATCTTCGGTGGCTATAAATTTATCAACCCGAAGGATCTTGAATGAAAATACTGGTGATGGGACTGGGCAATCTGGTCATGAGTGACGATGGTCTCGGTAGTCGCGTGATCACGGAACTGGAAAAACGCTACGCCCCCTGTGAAAGTATCACAGTGCTCGATGGCGGTACTCTGGGGCTTGATCTGTTGCCGCGCCTCGAAGGGATCGACAAGCTGCTGATTATCGATGCCCTGCAGATGGATGCTGAACCCGGGGCTATTTTTCGTCTCACGGGCGATGAGGTGCCACGCGCTTTTGCCAACAAGTTATCGGTTCACCAAATGGGTCTGCAGGATCTGCTGGCGGTCGCTGAATTGCAGGGCAATCTGCCACAAGAATTGGTCGTAATTGGTGCTCAGTCCGCGTTGATTGAAATGGGCCTGGAACTTTCGCCGCCGGTGACAGCGGCATTGGAGAGGGTCATCGATGCTGTTATCAGAGAACTTGAAGATTGGGGAGAGTCACTAGTCGCCATGTCGGCTTGAAATTAAAATGTATATTTTATGGGGCCATCAGTTGATGGTCCCAATCTTTTGGTTGGAGTGAAGAGCATGCGGACTTTAGCTGTCCTTGGCGTCGTGCTGGCTCTGCTCGGTGGCTGTGGTGAGACAAAACTGGGCGATCTCATCGTTGTGCCGGTGGGGCTTCTAGGCAACAGGCAGCAGATCCTGCGGGGACAGACCCTTTTTAAGGCACACTGTAGTGAATGCCATGGCAGTATCGCCGAAGGGCGCACCCAGCGCGCCGCCCGTCTTAATCCGGCGGCACCAGATTTTCATGAGTCCCGCTATCGTAAAGCGCGGTCTGGTTATCTTTTCTTGCGTATTGAACAGGGGAACAGGTTGGAACCGTTCCGCTCTCGCGGCTCGGTAATGCCCTCCTGGGAGCCGTATTTAAGCAGGGATCAACGTTGGGCTCTGGTCGCCTATATCCATTATCGAGCTGACAATATCCCCCTGAAATAAGGAACGTGTTTTTGGTCATATCGGGTCATTTTTAAGTTTAGCTAAAAGTTTCTTGTTGAGATGAAATTATTTTATTCAATCCATTGTTTCAAGATGAAGTTTACGTTATAGTCCGGCCGTTCACGGCCGGTAGAGTATTCATTACAGGCTGCTATCTTTATCCGTTTACCTGCAGGGGAGTTTCAGATGAGTCAATTGCAAGCATCAGAAGTGGGGCTGAAGAGCGTCGGCACCCTTTACCACAATCTCGATTACGATCAGCTCTTTCAGCATGAACAGGACCAGCAGGAAGGCACCGTCGCGGAAAACGGCACCATGATGGTTGATACCGGCAAGTTTACCGGCCGTTCTCCCAAGGATAAGTACTTCGTTGAGCAGGCACCCTCGCAGGATAATATCGCCTGGGGCAAGATTAACCAGCCGGTCAGTGCCGAGGTCTTTGATGAACTCTACGCCGACACCGTTGAATATCTGGCTGGTAAAGATTTGTATGTTACCGACGGCTTCAGTGGTTCGAACCCGGCAACGCGTAAGAGTGTTCGCTTCATCACCGAGTTCGCCTGGCAGTCCCATTTTGTCAGAAATATGTTTATCCGCCCCGAGGGTTCTGATCTGGAGGGTTTTGCTTCCAACTTTACGATTTACAACGCCAGCAATTACCTGAATAAAAAATGGCAGAAGCATGGTCTGAATTCCGATGTCTTTGTGGTCTTCAACATTGAGAAGAATGTTGCGATTATCGGCGGCACCTGGTACGGCGGCGAGATGAAAAAGGGTATGTTCACCATGATGAACTACTGGCTTCCTCTGGAAGGGAAGCTTCCGATGCACTGCTCGGCAAACATTGGAAAAGATGATGATGTCGCTCTCTTTTTCGGGCTTAGCGGTACAGGTAAAACAACACTCTCTACAGACCCCAACAGAAGACTTATAGGCGATGACGAGCACGGTTGGGACGAGAACGGCGTCTTCAACTTTGAAGGGGGATGCTACGCCAAGGTTATCAATCTCGACCCATCGAGCGAGCCTGAGATCTACAAAGCGATCAGAAAAGGGGCGCTGCTTGAAAATGTGGTGGTCGACGAAGAGGGTAACGTAGACTACAACGACGGAAGCAAAACAGAAAATACGAGGGTAAGCTACCCGATAGAGCATATAGAGAATTTCGAGTGCACTCTAATGGGCGGCCACCCTAAAAACATCATATTCCTCTCGGCCGATGCGTTTGGAGTTCTTCCTCCGGTCAGCAAGCTGACAAAAGAGCAGGCTATGTACTACTTCCTAAGCGGCTATACAGCCAAAGTGGCCGGTACTGAAAGGGGCATAACCGAGCCTGTGGCAACTTTCAGCGCATGTTTCGGTGAAGCCTTCTTGCCGCTTCATCCTACCGTCTACGCCAAACTTCTCGGTGAAAAGATAGATGAGTACGGCGTAAATGTCTATCTGGTCAACACCGGATGGACAGGAGGGCCATACGGCGTAGGACATAGAATGAGCATAAAAGATACACGCGGGTGTATAAACGCGATTTTAAGCGGAGCTATTAACGATAGCGAGTTCGATACGCTTCCTGTATTCAATCTTCAGATACCAAAAACTCTCGAGGGTGTGAATGATGAGGTTCTCAACCCTATGAATACATGGAAAGAGAAAGATGCCTACATGCAGAGTCTGCATAAACTTGCATCGATGTTCCGCAAAAACTTCCACCGCTACGACGATGCCAGCGATGAGTTCGACTTCTCAGCCGCAGGCCCGCAGCTTTAAAGCTTCTCCCTTTTTGGGAGGAAGCCCCTCTTTGATTAATGAATAAAACAAAGTATGTATTTGTAACCGGTGCCTCTTCCGGTATAGGATATCACTCTATCCATGCTTTAAGAGATAGAGGTTTTAGTGTTATTGCCTCTGCAAGAAAAGATGAAGATATTCACCGTTTGATAGATAAGGGTTTTGTATGCCTAAAACTCGATCTTGACGATTCAGCTTCTATAGATGAAGCGGTCGAGAATATAAAGAGACTCAGCAACGGCAGGCTCTACGGGCTTTTCAACAATGCCGCTTTCGGCCAGCCCGGAGCTGTAGAGGATCTTAGCCGCAAGGTTTTAAGAGCGCAGT
>JAKIUS010000226.1 GCA_021647445.1 Geopsychrobacter sp.
AGAGGATTTCACCCGCGCCATAATCCACCATTTTCTTCGCCCACTCGATGGCGTCGATGCCCGTGGGCTTGCGACCACCATGGGTAAAAATTTCCCAACGTTTTTCTTCGCCCTTCTTTTGCGAAGAGTCACTGACACACTTGGCATCAATAGCCACCACGATACATTGTGAGCCAAACTTGTCTGCCGCTTCGCGCACAAATTCAGGATTAAACACCGCCGCAGTATTGATCGAGACCTTATCGGCCCCGGCGTTGAGCAGGTTGCGGATATCCTCGCAACTACGCACCCCACCACCGACGGTCAGCGGCATGAAGACCCGTTCGGCGGTCTGCCGCACCACATCGATAATGGTGTTGCGGTTGTCACTTGAGGCGGTGATATCGAGAAAGATCAGCTCATCGGCCCCCTGTTCGCAATAGGCCTCAGCCGCTTCGACCGGGTCACCGGCATCGCGCAGGCCGACAAACCGAACCCCTTTGACCACGCGGCCATCTTTGACATCAAGACAGGGGATGATGCGTTTGGTTAACATGGTTTTGAACCCTTTTAAAAAATCAAAATCGGCCTCACGCCCGTTCGCTTTTCTCACTCAAGCCGCAGAAAGCGCAGAGTAAAACACCGGTCTTTGAGGAGAGATAATCCTGCTCTCTATGAATCTTGGCGCTTTTTCCAATAATCCGGGTGACGATGTAGATTCATAACAGCAAGAATATAAAGTTCATCTTTTCTCTTGGCGTAGATGATCCCATAAGGGAACCGCCGTACCAGAGAACGTCGCATATCTCCCAGCAGAACCGGCCATGCTTCGGGATGCTCTAGGGATCGCTGGATGGTTGCATAGACTTCGAGGGCAAAATCGTAGCCGAGACCAGGATCAATCTCCTCGTAATAGTTAATAGCGCGATTAAATTCATCTTCAGCGGCGGGATGAAAGGAATAGGTCACTTCTCAAACCGCTGACGAATCTTATGAAAGACCTCCTGTCCGGAGATGCCCTTGACCTTGCCGGAGTTCAGTTCGGCAAGCCTGCGGCTGGCAAGCTCTGCCCAGGCTTCATCAATCTGCGCTTCCGGCGGATTAAGACTGCGCAACAGCGAATCGGCCAGTCGGGCACGATCTTCAACCGGCAACATAACGGCTTCGTTGATCAGTTCCTGAGTATTCATACAACCTCCACTTCACTCTTGTCGAGCCACTTCGCCAGCTTCTTTTCGACTTCTTGCCAAAAAAAAATTCGCCCTTCTTCAACGGCACTCTCACCCCTGACGATACCGTCAATGATTCTCTGTCTTTGTTGGCTCTGATCGGTCATCGTTCCCATGCGCAGCATTTTGTTCAGTACGACATGAGTATACACACCATTATACCCCGCCCGAGTCGAACGGAGGTTCGATTTCCTCGGTATTCTCATCAACCGCCAGGGTTGGCGCGTATCGGAGCGCGTCCTGGCACAGCTCATAAAACAGGTTCCCGGCTTTACGGACGAGGTGCGTCACCAGGACGCATCGGCGGCTAGCTGATATCGCCCTTGGTCAGCGCCACCGCTTCACGCAGATCGATAGCACCGGAATAGATCGCCTTACCAGTGATAATGCCGGTCACGCCAGAGGCTTCGATCTCCATCAAGCGCCGGATATCGTCGAGGGTCGAAAGTCCGCCCGAGGCGATGACCGGAATATTGATCGCTTCGGCAAGCAACCTGGTTGCCTCGATATTCGGTCCCTGCATCATGCCGTCGCGCGCAATATCGGTATAGATGATCGCTTCAACGCCGAATCCCTCCATCTCTTTGGCCATTTCAGTGGCGAGCTTTTCCGTCATATCGGCCCAGCCACGCACCGCGACCAGGCCGTTCATGGCATCGATCCCGACCACAATCTGACCGGGGAATTTCTGACAGGCCTCGGCAACAAGCTAAGGATTATCCTTGGCGATGGTACCGAGAATTACCCGGTTAACGCCGAGTTCGAGATAGGCCTCAATCGTCTGCATATCACGGATTCCCCCACCCAACTCGCTGGGGATATCGATCGCCTCGACAATCGCCTTGATCGCCGCCTGGTTCTTCGGCACCCCGGCGAAGGCCCCATCGAGATCGACAATATGCAACAGTTCTCCCCCCTGCTCCTGCCACTGCAGGGCTTGCGCTGCGGGGTCGTCATTGTAGACGGTGTCTTTATCCATCAAGCCCTGCTCCAGGCGGACACAGCAGCCTTCTTTCAAGTCGATCGCGGGAAGAATAATCACTTATAGTTCTCCAAAATTCTTAAAAATATGCAAACCAACGGTCTGGCTCTTCTCAGGGTGAAACTGGGTCGCCATGATGTTGTCGCGCCAGACTGAGGCACAGAACTCGACCTCACCGTAACGGCAACTAGCGGCAACGTCCGCTTCATTCTGCGCCTGAGCATAGTAGGAATGGACAAAATAAACGTAACTCTCGTCTGGCACCCCTTCAAATAAAGGGGATTCCTGTTTGAGCAACAGGTTGTTCCAGCCCATATGTGGCACCTTGAGACGCTCAGCATTTTCAACCATGCCGGAGGGAAAACGCACCACCTCACCCGGGATCAGCCCCAGACCTTTGTGACGGCCGAACTCCTCACTACTGTCAAACAGCATCTGCATACCGACACAGATCCCCAGCAGCGGCTTGCCTGTTTCAACATGAGCGAGCAGCGGTTCAACAAAACCGCCAGCACGCAGATTGTTGACGCAATCGGCAAAAGCCCCGACTCCCGGCAACACAAGCTTGTCGGCAGTTGCGATATCCTGCGGATCGGCACTGACACGCGCCGCAAAACCTAGCGAGTCAAAAGCCTTCTCAACGCTACGCAGATTGCCCATTTCGTAATCAATGATATTAATCATTTACTCAAGAGATCCTTTGGTCGACAACACCCCTTCGATGCGCGGATCGATGGAGGTCGCTTCATCCAACGCGCGGCCACAGGCCTTGAATATCGCTTCGATGATGTGGTGCAGATTGTCGCCATAAGCAACATTGACGTGGATATTGGCCCCACTGTGATTGCAGAAGGCGACAAAAAACTCTTCGACCAGTTCGGTTTCGAAATTACCGATCTGCGCCTTGGGCAGATCGACATTAAAGACCAGAAACGGACGCCCGGAGAAATCGATAATCACCGAAGCCAGCGCTTCGTGCATCGGCATGGTGCCGCGCCCGAAGCGACGGATACCGACCTTATCGCCGAGGGCTTTTTTAAACGCCTCACCCAGGCAGATGCCGACATCTTCAACCGTGTGGTGAGCGTCTATTTCAATATCGCCTTCTGCTGCGACCTTGAGATCAAAAAAACCGTGTCGGGTCAACGCCGAGAGCATGTGATCGAAAAAGGGCGCGGGGGTCGAAATATTCTGCATGCCCGAGCCATCGAGGTTCAATTCGATATTAATTTCGGTCTCTTTGGTCTTACGTTCAATTTTTGCACTACGCATGAACACCTCCATTTGTTGTAATGCCAAATCCACCACGAAAAAAAGCGAAACATCTAAGCACTCACCACCCGTTCGCTTCGCTCTCTAGAGGCACAGAGAAAAACTGAGGTTCCTAAACCAGAACCAAAAAGCCTTTTAGCTCTCAGATTTTGATTAACCTCTGCGTTCTCCGTGCTCTCTGCGGTGAAACGACTTTGACCTTAGTTCGTCTTCACCATTTATCACTTAAGCCGAATCGAAACCGACTTGGCATGCGCGTCCAGACCTTCGAGCTCCGCGATATGCACGATCTCTTTACCCAGACGTTTTAAACCAGCGGCACTGAAACTAACGATACTCGATTTCTTAACAAAATCATCGAGGGACAAAGGCGAGAAGAAGCGCGCGGTACCACCGGTCGGCAGGGTATGATTCGGACCTGCGATATAATCTCCGGCGGCCTCGGGGGTATTATGCCCCATGAAGATCGCCCCGGCATGTCGGATCAGCGGCAAGCTTGCGAAGGGATCATCCACCGCCAACTCCAAATGCTCAGGGGCGATCCGGTTGGAAAAATTGATCGCCTCAGTAAGATCCTTGGCGAGAATAATCGCGCTGTAGTTCTCAATTGACTGACGGGCGATCTTTTCGCGACTGAGCTGACTGAGCTGTTTTTCGACCTCGGCTTGCACCGCTGAAGCCATCGCCTCACAACTGGTAACCAGCACCGCTGAGGCAAGTTCATCATGCTCGGCCTGACTGAGCAGGTCGGCGGCGATATGCGCGGCCTTGCCGCTGCCGTCGTTGATGATCAGAATCTCACTGGGACCGGCGATCATGTCGATATCGACCTGACCAAAAACCAACCGCTTGGCAGTGGCGACA
>JAKIUS010000227.1 GCA_021647445.1 Geopsychrobacter sp.
TTGAGCCCCTTGAAAAAATCATCGATCTTGTTTTCGAGTTCGCGCAGTAATTTATGCCGTTCTTCTTCTGTGAGGCGGGTCAACTCAAGGACCGCAAGGATTTCGTTGTGTAAGCTGCGGTAGCTGTGGATGGTTTGCGGTGAGTTGATAAAGGCTTTATAGGTTAGAATCCGCTCAATAATTTCTTCGAGTCTGTCCAGGGAGAAGGGTTTGATCAGGTAATCGAAGGCCCCAATTTTCATGGCTTGTATGGCATTCTCAAGATTGGCATAACCGGTTGTGACAATGACCTGTGTTTCTGGCGAGTTCTCAGCGGCAAATTTTAAAACCTGTATCCCGGCTTCATCTGTTTGTCCCTCTCCGTTGGGCATATTCTTATCGGTAATGATGATATCGAAGGAGTTCTGACGTATGTGCTCGATGGCTGTTTGTACATCAATCGCCGTTTCGACTTGAAAGTCGAGGTCGAGCAGGAAGGCTTCCAGGCTTTCACGGGGGCCCTGCTCATCATCGACAACCAGAATTGAAGTTTGTGACATACGGAGGATCCTTTGCTAAACAATTAGGCAGAGCTAAGACTGCGGAAGTATAGGTCAGGTAAAATGCGATGTCAATAGAACCTCGTTTGATAATTAATGTTATTGCTACATGTTCGGACATCATTGCCGCGATCAGTTTGTCATTTCACCCCTGAAAACAGCACAGGCCCGGAGTGTCTATCCGGGCCTGTGCTGTTTATTTCCTACGGGGTACCGGCTTCTGCTTAGATATCTCAGCCGTTAATCTCGCTTTCTTCATGGCTGATGGCACTGTAGGGGCAGGCTGGGATGCAGAGGCCGTCAAAGTCACAACGCGCAGTGTCAAGCACGGCGACCCCTTCAATCAGGCTAAGTGCTTTTTCTGGGCAGACCTTCACGCATTCTCCGCTGCCACAGCATTTATTGACATCAATGATAATTTTCATCGGTCATTTGCCCCACTTCTCACGGATACGCGTGACAGCGGTCTCGACATTTTCACGTTCGCCGAAAGCCGAGAGTCGGAAGTAGCCTTCGCCACTGGGGCCGAAGCCGCTGCCGGGGGTGCCGACCACGAAGCATTCGTTGAGCAATTTATCGAAGAAATCCCAACTGGTTAGTCCGGCAGGGGTTTTCAGCCAGATATAGGGGGAATTGACACCGCCGAAGCATTCGATACCCGCAGCGGTGAGGCCTTCGCGGATGATGCGCGCGTTCTCCATATAGTAATCGATGATCTCTTTGACCTGTGCCCCGCCTTCATCGCTGTAGACAGCGGCAGCCGCTTTTTGCACCGGATAAGAGACGCCATTGAACTTGGTGCACTGACGGCGGTTCCACAGTTTGTTGAAGCTATATTTTTCTCCGGTAGCGGTGGTTCCCATCAGGGCTTCCGGTACGACGGTCAAGCCACAGCGTACTCCGGTAAAACCGGCCGTCTTGGAAAAACTGCGAAATTCGATGGCGCACTCTTTGGCGCCTTCGATTTCATAGATTGAATGGGGAACATCGGGCTCGGTGATGAATGCCTCGTAGGCGGCATCAAACAGAATGACCGCGTCGTTTTTAAGTGCGTAGTCGACCCAGGCCTTTAGTTGCTTTTTGCTGGCGGTGGTGCCGGTTGGATTGTTGGGACAGCAGAGATAGATAACATCGACCTTTTGGCTCGGGATGTCGGGCATAAAACCATTCTCTTCGGTGCAGGGCATGTAGACCAGACCGGAGTAATATCCCTTATCATCCACATCACCACTACGGCCGACCATGACGTTGGTGTCATTGTAGACCGGGTAAACCGGATCACCAATGGCGACCTTGTTGCCGAGGCCGAAGATGTCAAGAATATTGGAGCTGTCACATTTTGAACCATCCGAAATGAAGACTTCGGAGGTTTCCAGTTCGACGCCGAGGGGTTTGTAGGCCTTGTCTATGATGATCTGTGCCAACCAGTCATAGCCCTGTTCTGGGCCGTAGCCGTGAAAAGTCTCCGCTGCGGCCATCTCGTCAATGCCGTAATGGAAGGCTTTGAGGACTGCGGGTACCAATGGTTTGGTTACATCTCCAATGCCGAGACGGATAATCTTGGCCGTGGGATGGGCGTTGGTGAACTCGTTGACGCGCCGGCTGATCTCTGGAAAGAGATAACCCGCCTGGAGTTTTAAATAGTTATCGTTGATTCTTGCCATCGGTAGAAACCTCTCAAAAAAAAGATATGCACAGGGCCCTAGCGGCGCTGTGGATAAGTATGGTTAGTCGAGGCCCAAGACGGCCTGCATGTCGTAGATTCCAGCCGGTTTGTCCTTAAGCCAGCCTGCGGCGCGGATCGCACCACGGGCGAACATGTCGCGGCTCATGGCCCGGTGGGTAAGCTCGATGCGCTCGCCCATGCCGATGAAGTAGACCGTGTGTTCACCAACAATATCACCACCGCGTACGGTTTGCATGCCGATTTCGTTGCCTGTTCGTTCGCCGCACATCCCTTCACGGTGATAGTTTGCGACCTGGTTGTAATCACGATCCAAGGCTTCGGCCACAACCTCACCCATGCGCACGGCGGTGCCGCTGGGGGAGTCTTTCTTTTTGTTGTGATGGAGTTCGACGATTTCGACGTCAAATTCATCGCCCAGGGTTTTGGCCAGATCCTTAAGCAGTTTGAAGCAAACGTTGACGCCGACGCTCATATTAGGGGCGAAGACAATCGGCGTTTGCTGGGAAAAGTCTTCAAGTTGCTGACGTTCATGCGGGGTGAATCCGGTCGAACCGACCACCATCGCCTTGCCGAGTCGTGCGCAGATTTCGGCGTTGCGCAGGCTGACCTGAGGAAAGGTGAAGTCGATCAACAGGTCGGCTTCTTTAAGCGCTTCTTCTAAGGAGTCAACAATCCGCACCCCCAGATCCCCACAGCCTGCGACATAGCCAGCATCCTGTCCGATTTTCGGATGACCCGCCATCTCGACGGCGCCCGTTACCTCAAGGCCGTCGGTTTCGGTCGCGAGAGTGATGATGCGGCCACCCATACGGCCGGCGGCACCGGTAATAACAACTTTAGTCATATCGTCTATACCTGTCGTTAAGTTATGTCGCACAGAAACACCAAAAGGGTCAAAAGTCTATTTTAATGCGGAGGAACAGATAACCCTAGAGTTGGAGAGATAAGTTACAAATTCAAGGTCGAGATTCCACCCCTATGAATCGTCTCTTTCTCTCTTCTGCTCTGCGTCTTTGCGTTAGGGTGACTTAGGTTTTTCTTGGTTTCCTGTGGCTATGATGTGTAATGTAAAATTAAATCAGTTTGTATTTCTTCAGGATTCTCTGGAGTTTTTCACGGTTGGCCGACTGCAGCGGTGAGAGCGGGAGCCGTACCTGGTCACCACACATTCCCATCATGCTGGCTGAGGTTTTAACCGGGACCGGGTTCGCTTCCATAAACATCGCCTGATGCAGTTCGAGCAGATCGAGATGCAGCTTGCGCGCTGTAACATAGTCTCCGGCGTCGATGGCGGTAACCATCTGCTTGACCTGGGCCGGGGCGATGTTTGCGGTTACGGAAATAACCCCCTTGGCACCGCAGGCCATCATCGGGAATGTCAAAAAATCATCACCGGAGACGACATCAATCTTGTCGCCGGCCTGTTTGATAATTTCACTGGCCTGGGTCAGGTCGCCAGAGGCCTCTTTGATCGCGACGATGTTGTCAATCTCGGCCAAGCGGATTGTTGTCTCAGCGGTGATATTGATGCCGGTGCGGCCGGGTACATTGTAAAGAACCTGAGGCAGCGCAACCTCTGCTGCAAGCTTTTTATAGTGCAGGAAGATCCCCTCTTGCGAAGGTTTATTGTAGTAAGGGCAGACCAGCAATAAGCCGTCGGCACCCATTTTTTTGGCATTTTGAGACAGATGGATTGCTTCAGCGGTGTTGTTGGCACCTGTTCCGGCGATGACCGGAATCCGTTTATTGACCTGTTCAATACAGGCCTTGATGACGCGTGGGTGCTCGTCAAAGCTGAGAGTCGCCGATTCCCCGGTCGTACCGCAGGGGATAATGGCATCAGTGCCGTTTTCGATCTGGAATTCGACCAACTGGCGGTAGCGCTCTTCATCGAATTGTCCTTCGTTGTCGAAGGGGGTGATGATGGCGACCATCGATCCCTGGACCATTTTGTTTCCTCCATCCTTGTCTTCGGGAGCATCTCGTGGTTGAGATTTTCCGTAATGTCTCTCAAATTAACCCTGGAAATAACAGGCAACCCCCGGAAACGGGAGGTCAAATAAGGGAAAATGCTAAAAAAG
>JAKIUS010000228.1 GCA_021647445.1 Geopsychrobacter sp.
GCCAAACACGTATACAGAAACGATGCCTTTGTTGAATTAGTCAAAGATGCTGTCCGTTTCTTTAACGGTACCCCCGTCCATTCTCTGCCACTTTCGGAAATTTTTACCGGCACTGGCGTCTATGCTCTCTACTACACAGGGCAAAATCCACTCTATATAAAATATGCAGAGATGAATCGCCTTTCCTATGGCTGTCCCATTTATGTCGGCAAGGCAGTGCCTAAAGGGTGGCGGCAGTCAAGGGTTTCAGAAGGTGTTGGCCCACAATCGCGAGAATTACATTCACGACTTAGAGAACATAGTCGAAATATAACAACAGGTGATGACCTGTTGCTTACGGACTTTTCATGCCGTTTTGTCATTTTTGAGCAAGAAGGCTCAGATATGATCAGTACTATTGAGGCCGCACTGATCAAGCTGAATAGACCTCTATGGAATACCGCAGTAGACGGTTTTGGAAATCATGACCCTGGGAGGGGACGATATGAACAAGCAAAATCAGACTGGGATGTTATTCATGCTGGCCGTAGTTGGGCAGACAAGTGTAATGGGATCGCCAAAAACAAGGAGACAATCCTTAATAATATAGAGTGCTACTTTGCCGGTATGGGTAACTAGGGATGCGATCACTCGAACTATTTTCCGGCGCTGGTGGCCTTGCTAAAGGGCTTGAATATGCGGGCTTCACTCATTCAGCTTTTGTTGAGGTTAATAAGCATGCGTGTGCTTCCCTCACGGTCAACTTTCCCCCGGAAAAGGTCTTTGAGGGCGACATAAAAGATTTTGACCTTGCCCGCGTTGGGAATGTAGACATCGTTGCAGGAGGACCGCCCTGCCAACCCTTTTCACTGGGGGGGAAGCATCAAGCGTATCAAGACAATCGGGATATGTTTCCATACGCAATTAATGCAATTGAAAAACTCACACCAAAAGCATTTATTTTTGAAAATGTGAAGGGGTTGCTTCGGCCAAGCTTTGCGGATTATTTCAATTATATAATTCTTCGTCTCACTTATCCGAGTTTGATAGCGAAGCCAACTATGGGATGGAAGGAACACCTTGGGCAACTCCGTGAAATCAGCAAAAAAAAGTATGATGCCGTTAGATATGATGTCCATTTCAAATTAATTAATGCCGCCGATTATGGGATACCACAAACTAGAGAGCGTGTAGTGATTGTCGGGACAAGGTCTGACTTGAACCTAGCGTGGGAATTCCCTAAATCGACACATTCAGAAGATCGCTTGATATGGGACATGCATGTAACTGGTGAATACTGGAAGCGACATGGGGTTTCTGAGGCGTTACGACCTGCGGTAGATTCGACCATGGCGAATAAGATCGCCAGGATAAATGAGAAATACGGCCTTTTTGAGCCAGAGCTTGTTCCATGGCAAACAGTTCGAGATGCTCTTCAAGGTGTTGCAGCCCCAAATGCAAACCATGGCATTAAAGACCATGTATTTAAAAAAGGTGCACGCAGTTACCCCGGCCATACTGGGAGTGATTTTGATTGGCCATCGAAAACAATTAAGGCGGGTGACCATGGCGTCCCCGGTGGTGAAAATATGATCCGTTATGCAGATGGTAGTATTCGATACTTCACTGTCTTCGAAGCAAAGCTTATCCAGACATTCCCTGTTACTTTTACCGTTAAGGGTGCTTGGGGTGAGGCCATGCGACAGATCGGGAATGCTGTGCCTGTGTTGCTTGCTGAGA
Source organism: Geopsychrobacter sp. (assembly GCA_021647445.1). Classification (GTDB taxonomy): domain Bacteria; phylum Desulfobacterota; class Desulfuromonadia; order Desulfuromonadales; family Geopsychrobacteraceae; genus Geopsychrobacter. The sequence goes on from JAKIUS010000228.1 coordinate 1,720, forward strand.
TCCTTGGTGAAAAGCTTAAGAAAACTTTAATCGCTGAAAAAATTGATCCGTCTCAGTGTTTAGATCACCTTCTCTCCACCATAGCCTCCTGAATGTCCGATAACTCATAGGGGTTCACCATGAACGCACAGCATATCTATGATTTTACGCCGCCAGTAAGCCCGTGAATCTTTCAGTCAACAGCCATTTCGATCTCAAGGCTATAAATCATTATGAACCCTTCTATGAATCTGCCCCGTCCGGTCTCGCTGGTACTGATTGCTCTTTGTCAGGGGGTGCTCTATGGCGATAAAAGCCCCGAGTTGTGGCGCGATCTGCTGACTTATCAGGCGAGTGTGCACGACTATTTTGCCGTTCTCGGCCTGCAGGTGCGGATTGATGAGACCGAGGGGTATGCCTTTTTACAGCAGCAGTCTGTCGAGACTGAAGAGATTTCGGCAGAGGATAATGCCGCTGAGCGTCCGGCGCTACCGCGCCTGGTGCAGCGGCGGCAACTCAGCTATCCGGTCAGCCTGCTTTGCGTGCTGCTGCGTAAGAAGCTCATCGAACAGGATGCCACTGGGGGCGCCACTCGGGTTATTTTGAGCCGGGCGCAGATCATCGACATGTTGCGGGTTTTTCTGCCTGAAACCAGTAATGAAGCCAAGACCGTCGAACAGATCGACAGCCATCTGCGTAAGCTCATCGATTACGGTTTTTTACGCCGCCTCAAGGGGGATGAAGAGCGCTACGAGGTGCGACGGATCATCAAGGCGCTGGTCGATGCCGACTGGCTTGCGGATTTGAATCAAAAACTGGAGGCCTATCGTAGCCATGCCGACACTCTCGCTTGATTTTGCCGCCGACGACAGCATCACCGGTTTCCGCTTGCAACGTCTTGAGGTCCTCAACTGGGGCACCTTCAACCGCCAGGTCTGGAGTCTCGGTCCCGAGGGGCATAACGCTCTTTTGACCGGCGATATCGGCTCGGGCAAGTCAACCCTGGTCGATGCCATCACCACCTTGCTGGTCCCCCACCAGCGCATCGTCTATAACAAGGCCGCCGGTGCCGAGGGGAAGGAGCGCTCGCTCTATTCCTATATTCGCGGCGAGTACAAGAGCGCCAAGGATGATCTGACCCAATCCGCCAAGGCGATAGCGCTACGCGATAGCAATAGCTACACGGTGCTGCTGGCTGAATTTTATAATCAGGGCTTCAATCAGCGGATCTGCCTGGCCCAGGTCTTCTGGCTCAAGGAGCAAAAACGTAACCCCGAGCGCTTCTTCGTGGTCTCTGAAACCCCCTTAAGTATCGCCGCAGATTTCAGCAACTTCGGCAGTGACATCCTCGAACTAAAGAAGCGGTTGCGACATACTACAAGGGTTCAGCTGCTCGACAACTTCAAGGCGTACAGCAGCCGTTTTCGCCAGCTGTTCGGCATTCAGAACGAACAGGCATTAGAGCTCTTCTACCAGACCGTCTCGATGAAATCGGTCGGCAACCTGACCGACTTTGTGCGCCTCCACATGCTCGAAAAGGGCGATGTCGAGAGCCGTATTGATGATCTGCGGCATAACTTCGATAACCTCAATCGCGCCCATGAGGCGGTATTAAAGGCCAAGGAGCAGATCGGTCTGCTCGCTCCGCTGGTCAAGGAGGGGCGTGCCTACATTGCATTGAGCAAAACGATAGAGGAGCTGCGCCGCTGTCGTGAGGCCTTGGTCGCCTATTTTGCCCAGCACAAATCTGAACTGCTGACGAGCCAGATCGAGAAACTCGCAATTGATGTCGAGAGAATCGGCCAGCGGTTGGAACGGTTGAAGGAGGAGCTCGGTCAGCTACGCCAGCAGCAGGAGGAATTAAAGACCGCCATCGACGACAGTGGCGGGCGACGCTTGCAGACCCTGGAACAGGAGATCGCAACCCTCAGCAAAGAGCGTGATCAGCGACAACGTAAGGAAGAGGAGTATCACCGCCTCGGTGAAGACCTGACACTGCCGCAGAGCCGTACGGCCGACGGTTTCTATGACAATCTGAAAGCGGCCCAAGCTTTGCTCGGTGAGATAGAGCCGCGTATCGAAGCCCTCAAGCAGCAGGAGATCGAGCGTAGCGTCGATCTGCAGACCCTGAGGCGTGAGCAGGAACAGCTGGATGAGGAACTCGATTCCCTGCGGCGGCGCAAAAGTAATATTCCGCGCAAAAACCTGCAGTTGCGACAGGCCATGGCACAGAGCCTTGGTTTGGATGAGGCCCGCTTGCCTTTTGTCGGGGAACTGCTGCAGGTCGATGAGGCGAGCGCCGAGTGGGAAGGGGCCATCGAACGCCTGCTGCACAATTTTGGTCTGAGCCTGCTGGTGCCCGAAGAGCTCTATCCCCAGGTCAGTCAGTATGTCGACCAGACCCATCTGCGCGGACGGTTGGTCTATTTTCGCCTGCGGGCCGCTGATGCCCGGGGTTCGTCCAAGACCTTGGGTGCCGATTCGCTGGCCAGAAAGATCCGTATCAAGCCCGAAACCGATTGTTATGCCTGGCTGGAAACCCAGTTGCAGAAACGTTTTGATTACATCTGTTGTGCCGACTTAGAGCGCTTCCGA
>JAKIUS010000229.1 GCA_021647445.1 Geopsychrobacter sp.
CAGATCCGAATATTTACCGGGAGCCGACACTTTAAGGATGACGTTTCGCTGGTAGCCATGAAGGTTATCCACCAAAAATCTTTAGACTAAAAAACCACCCCACAAATCGATGTTGAGATACGGTATAATAAAGCGAACAGGCCTTTTGACCGTCACAAGGAGAGCTACATGCAACTCAAAACTGAAGAGATCGGCGATATTGTACAGATAGTTGTTGAAGAAGAGCGAATGGACGCGCATAACAGCGGCACATTTAAAGAGCAGATGCTGGCGCTGTTCGACGAGGGTAAATGCAAATTGATTGTCGATCTGTCAGCCGTCAGATTTGTCGATTCGTCGGGGCTGGGCGCATTGGTTTCAGGATTCAAAAATGCCAGCGCGCGCGATGGAAGCCTTAAACTCTGCGGTCTGCAGCCTCAGGTTCGATCGATGTTTGAGCTGACCCGCCTGCATCGTGTTTTTGAAATTTTTACCACGATCGATGAGGCTCAAGAGAGCTTCTGATTCGGAAAAGACAGATGATGGACGAAAAAGTCGAGGTCGACATCACTATCCCCAATCAGACCCGCTACTTAGGCCTGATTGGTCGGATCGGGGAAGATCTGGTTCACTCTCTCGGTCGCTACACTGGCGACCGAGAGGTGTTGGCCTATCACCTGAACCTTGTCTTGACCGAAGCGATTACGAATGCCATCTGCCACGCCAACGAAAATGATCCGGAGAAGCAGATCCAGATTCAGATTTCAGCGACGGAAGAGACATTAAATATCAAAGTTTTCGATGAGGGTTCAGGGTTTGATCTGGCAGAACTTTCCGCCAGTGAGATGAGTGACACGGATGAGTGCGGACGCGGTATCCATATTATCCGCCGCCTGATGGACAGGGTTCACTACCGACGCAGCGCCGACGGCAATGTTCTTGAAATGATCAAAAAACTCCATTAGCGCTCCCGCCTAACAAACAAGAAGCATATCCGTCAACTCTCCATGAGAACGAACCATTCTGCCGCCTTGCAATGCCGCGCCAAAAGCGATAAAAGGTATCTCTCCTGCCTGCGCTGCACCAGCATCCAAGGTGGAGTCACCAATAAATAAACAGCGTTCAGGGTCTACTGCCAGCCGTTGCGCCACAAGCAGTAGCATATCGGGAGCAGGCTTGGGTTGCGCCACATCACGACTGGTCACAACAACCTTAAAATAATGGGCTAATTTAAAATGTTCGAGTATTTCGGGCATACTGTTGCCTCGATTGGTCGCAATGGCCAGAGGATATTTGCGAACAAGTTTTCCCAAACTGGCCTTAAGGCCAGGGGCCTCAGTCATCAGGGGGATAAACTGCCGATAATCAATCCCCTGTGCAAATTGAAGGGCGGCAGAAACATCGGCTGCGGGCATCAATTTTGTCAACACCACCGGGCTGCTGGCGGTATGACAGATATGGGCGGCAGCGGAATCAGGATCGCTGATCGACGGACAACCAAAGGCGGCAAAAATTTGATTGTAATATGCGAGGTTGGCCTGATGACTTTCGAAGAGAACACCATCACAATCGTAAATAACCGCTTCAAGATCAGTCATTTCGACACTCTCTGGCGTAACCACAACAAACCGATTATGCCGAACAGGATCATCGGCAACGACAGTAATTGCCCCATGGTTGCCCCTCCCCACAGATAGCCGAGCTGAATATCGGGCTCACGAACGAATTCAACCAGAAAGCGGAAGCAGCCATAGAGCAGAAAGAAACAGAAAAAAGGGACACCGGTAGCGGCTTTGCGACGATGCAGCTGCCACAGCACTAGAAAAAGGACGACACCTTCCAGCGTCATCTCATACAATTGACTCGGGTGACGCGGAAGATCCCCGGCATAAGGGAAAAACATCCCCCATGGAAGATCGGTTGTTCGCCCCCATAGTTCACCGTTAATAAAATTGCCGATCCTGCCCAACCCAAGTCCGATGGGTGCGGCCGCAACGATAACATCACCGAGAGCCAAAACCGGATACTTCCCTTTACGGCAAAAAAGTAACATAGCCAGGATGACACCGATTAAGCCACCGTGAAAACTCATTCCCCCTTCCCATACTGCGAAAATTTTTAAGGGATGCTCAAGAAAAAATGCACCATTGTAAAAAACCACATAACCAAGACGCCCTCCCAAAATCACTCCGAGAACGGCATAGAAGACCAGATCAGAAAGGCTATCCTTACTCAGGTTCAGCTTGCGGCCCTTGGCGAGATGAGAAATCCAGAACGAACCAAACAGAAAACCACCCAGGTACATCAAGCCATACCAGCGAATGGCCAACGGACCGACCTGGAAGATAACGGGATCAAAATGTGGATATGTCAGCATGTAAAGTCCAGGCTAGGAATAGGTTTAAAGCGGTCGGTCTGCAAACAACCCGATTAAAACTCAAGCAAAAATCTTGTCACAGATCCTTTGCATATCGGGCGGTAGCGGTAATTCAAATCGCATCGACTCCCCTGTGATTGGGTGTTCAAAAGCGAGGTAAAAGGCATGCAACATGGGGCGTTGAATCTCCAAATCTGCAAATTTAGACAATCCACCGTAGAGGGTATCACCCAAAAGTGCTGAGCCGGCTTCTGATAGATGAACACGAATCTGATGAGAACGCCCGGTTAACAGTTCCACTTCGATCAGAGCCCCTTCAGGGCATGCACAAATCGTCTTGTACCCTGTTATGGCATCTTTTCCACCGCGCTCAACAGAAACCATGCGATTCAACCGGTGTGAACGTGCCAGCATCGAACGGATTTCTGCAATTGCAGGCTCAGGCGCTCTTGCTGTCAGCGCAAGATAGCGCTTCTCAAGCCGATGCTCCAGAAAAATCTGACTTAAGCCCTTATGGGCTTGACGATGAATAGAAAAAACCATCACCCCGGAAGTTCCGCGATATAGTCGCTGAACCATGCCAAGCTCATGCTTCCTCTGACCTGGCACAGGTCCTAAGTGGGCAAGAAGAGCATCATAGAGCGATCCTTTGTACCGAGCATGGGTCGGCTGTGTTTCAATTCCTGCAGGTTTGTTCAGCACGATCAGATAGCTGTCCTGGAACAGGATATGGTCATCTGTCAGACGAAAGATGTCGAGGGGCAAGCCATCCACAAACACCTCAATCTTATCCCGAGAGCGAACCTCGATAGAACGGGTCCTTGCCCGGCGGCCATTTAAATGTACCCCTCCCAAATCGATAATTTTTCGTGCATCAGTCTGCGACAGTTGTGGAATCTCGGCCACAAGGAATTGATCCAGACACATAGGGGTTAAAGCTTCACCCGACTCAAGGCGGAATAATTGTCGGATACCAGGTTGATAACTGATGTTCTGCATGAGAAACTCTGCTCCTACAGTGATACTTTAAAATTGCCTAACCTTAAAACTTGACATCTAAAGCCCAAGTGGTAATATCGAAATCAAGCCTTACCAAGTTCTTTGAAAACTCTGGGGTGTTCGAAATGACGGCGGTTTTTTGGCCAACGTTATGTAAAATAGTCGTGGTGTAAGTTTCTGGTGTGCAGGCCTGCTTCTTAGTGGGAAGCCTAAAGGAAACTTCGCTGACAAACCTAGACGCAAGGTCGACTAGGCGCGGTCTAACGGCATCTCGGAGCAAAACTGACAACAGGTGCCAGCTCTTAGGTTTTGTCGCTTATCGAAGCGATTACAATGAACACAAGGGTTAAAAACCTGTTGATCGACATAAAAGAAAAGCCCCGATCTGCATGGTCGGGGCTTTTCTTTTATGTACAAGAACGCAGCAAATTAACGATCAACCCGTTCACGCAATTCTTTACCAGTCTTAAAAAATGGTGTCTTTCGATTCGGAATACTCACCAATTCTCCACTCTTGGGGTTACGCGCTTCGCGTGCTTCTCGTTCACGGACCGAGAAGGAACCAAACCCTCGAATTTCGACACGATCCCCCTGTGAAAGGGCATCTCCGATACCGTTAAAAATAAGATTAACGACACTTTCTGCATCTCGCTTATTGAGATATTCGTGCTTAATCGATAATTTTTCAATCAATTCACTGACATGGCTCTCTTCATAAATAAAGGGCGGGGCGAGTAGAATATGTGCGCCGTTTATGCCATCGGCTGTGCCGCCGCCGGGGTAACATATCAGGCCATTTTCCATGGCGCTGTTTTTTAGTTTTTTAGGCAAATCAAGTTCAAAACCCGGGGGTTTTTTATGGTCTTTGTCCAGGGTGAATTCCAAGGCTATGAATAAACCTCTCCCTCGAATATCGC
>JAKIUS010000230.1 GCA_021647445.1 Geopsychrobacter sp.
CAGCCCGAAGGCCAGCCTGTTTTTATAGTACAGTTCGGTTTCGTTGGATTAGAACTTATAACGAACCCGAGAGGTTACGCGGTAGATATTTTCGTCAGCATTTCCATCCTGGTTGACTTCGAAGGCGTCCATGGCGTCGCCTGAAACCAGATAGCCGCCATTGAGGGCAACTTCAACATTGGGGTAGAGCTTGTAGCTGACATAGGCATCAAATTCAGTACCAAGGTCTTTGCTTGAGTAGGTGCTGTAGGTGATGTCTTCAGCGGTCTGCATGTAGAGGATTGCGCCGCCGAACTTCAGCTTCTTGGTCTGCTGACGGTCATAGGCCAGTTTGTTGAGGAACAGACCCTTGTTGAGCAGGTAGGGGCGCTCAGTACCATAGTTGTCATCGGTGTAGCCGCCCTCGAAGAGCACGATGCTGTCGAAGCGGTCAACGTCAGTCGCCATGAAGGCATCGAGGTCTTTGTCGTTGTCGTTGTTATCACCCGAAGCATACCAGCTGGTGAAGGTCAGGCGGCTGGCGCCCATCTTCATGCCGATATCGGCGTGCAACAGGTAGGCGCTGAGATCGTAGTCGCCAAAGGTGCCGTTGCCGTTAAGGCCGAGGAATGTGGTGTTGTTGAAGCTACCGGTTTGATAGATGCCGTCCCATTTGACAAAGATATTGCCGGAGGTCAGGCCACCATCTACACCGAAGGAGTAGAGGTTCATATCAACATCGCCAAGGTTCTTGACTTCGTAGCGAGATGCAATGTTGGTGCTGGTGCCATTGGCATTTTGGTGCTGGTAGAGACCGAACAGGCCAAGTTTGACACCGTCAGCCGGCTTCAGATTAACGCGGGCCGAAAAGTTGTCGCCAGACTCTTTGCTGTCGCCATTGCTGCTGTTGAAGAGTTCTTTACCGCGCATCCAGGCCAGCTCGAAGTTGTCGGTGGTGTATTTGACACCGGCAGCGGTTTCAGCCCAGAGGAAGGAGTTGATTTTGAAGGGCTGGAGACCGATGGTCACCAGTGCCTTGCTGTCGCTGGATGGCAGTTGAAACTGGGTGTAAGCCCAGCGGGTTTCGATGTTCAGGCCGTCACCTGAATAGCCAGCGCCAAGGCTTTTGCCGGTGCCGGTACGACCAAAGCGCATGGCGCCAAGCTCGATTGCGTAGACGCCTTTGACCATGCCGTTGTTGGTTTTAGCTTCGGTCCAGAAGCGGTACTTGATGTCGCCCCAAGTGGTGTTGGTGTTCTTGTCACCGACGGGGTTTTTGACGGTTTTTGCTTCCAGAGCTTGTGTGCCAGCACCAGAGTAAAACTCAGAATGGTTGGTGTAGAGATTGAAGCGGTTGTTCATGTCGCCGTGAAAAGCGAACTCGGCGGCGAAGGCCGGTGCGGCCATCGCCGCGATGGCTGTGAGAACAACCATGACTTTCAAAAACTTACTCATTTGTGTTTCCTCCTTACAAGGGGTTAGGAATTTGCCGAACAATTCGGCGATTAGTGACTGTTAAAAAACTAAAATATGGCAACGTTTTGCAGTGTCGCATGTTGAATAAATTTAAGTAATTAGACGCCTTTTTACTCATTATGGCGCTGGATTATTATCCCGACTACTTGAGCTGCACCGACTCCGCAAGGAAAGGCTCATCTCTAATGGTCTTAGTGATAAAAAAGTGATGCTTCTGTCAGGTAGGATTCCTCCCGGAGTCCAGTGTCGTTCACTAATAAAATACATTCAATGGACCACGAATATATAGATGGTTGTAATATTCGCGGGTTAGAAAACCTGTTTTGCACCAAGGGTGCCAATGGTGACTGTTTCTGTTGTTTCGTCACAAGAGCTTGAAAAAAGGAGCTTTTACCTGTCGGTCCGAACTATTATGTATCGATGTTTTACTCTATGGCTGTTGCTCTAGCGACACAATGTTGTTGGTTGTGTGCCACAGCTGCCAGGGTGGCGAGTGAAAACCGGTTATAATTCTGTTGTTCAGTTTGCGTTTAAGAAATCTGTAATTTTATTTTTCAAATTTGAACTGTTCAAGAGCATTTCATCGAAGATTACCTTGCCGTTTTCATCGATAAACAGAACCCTTGGGATGGTGTAAATCCCATAATTGCGGCGGGCTTCACCGGTGTCGATCAGAATATGGTTTGCGGCTGAGAGATCTTCTTCCTTTAAGTGCTCACGTATGCTGTCGGGTGGATCTGCGAGGAAGACTGAGATTGTAGTAATTTTTTTCTTCTGTAGAAAATCCTGCAGATTGTCGATTTGATGGGCCTGCTCTGTACATGACGGGCACCATGTTGTGCCCATTTCGACAAGGCGCAAATTTCCATTGAATGTACTGAATCTTACCGACTTGCCCTCCAGTGTTTTGGCTGTAAAGTCCGGAGCAGGCTCGCCAGTCTTTAGTTTCGCCTGAGCCGGGCTTGCAATGCAGATGAAAAGCAGCAACCACAGCCATGAGAAACGAGCTTTCATAGGGCAAATCTCCGGTTTATTATGGAAGGTAAGTGTTTCGCCGGAGATTTTATCAGTATTTGTACCGCTGTCAAGTTGCCCACCTGCTGAAATGCCATCTGGATGTTGTTTTAGAAATAGTAATATCAGTATATGTTTACAAAAAATCAAGTCAATATAAAAATGTCTAACACAATCTATGCTGTTGATTTAAAAGGGTAAGTCGGAATTGTAACAATGTTACTTAATTGCTGCATTTCTGACAAGTAAGCACTCCGCCGCTCGCCTTGGTATGGACAAAAACGATGCTGGCCCCATGGGCACCCTTGCGCGGTACTTTTTCGATCAGGCTCTTAGGGAATCCTTATTTTTCAATCGGCCAATCGCTTCGTCTCCAGACTCGCGATAATAAATCAGAACTTCTCTGGCCGACGCTGTGCCAAAGTGAAATAAGGCCCACATAATCGTCCATAATGTCATAAATGAGACAATAACTGACGGGACCGGACTTGAAATGCAATTCTTTCAGAATGATATTCTGGTCCAACATGGTGTAGGGGGCGTCGGTTCCCGCGTTATTGTTGTCGGCGATACGTTTTTCTGCCGATGTGATGCTTTTCAGAAAAACATCGGATATTTCTGGTCGGTATCGCTGTGCCAAGCCTCGTGCATAGTCTCTGACCCGGGCTTTGTATTCCAGGGAACGCTTAAGAGGGCGGGAACTCATCGTGAATATCCCTCTTGATGGACTCAATGAAATTATCGTTTTCGGTCACAACCTCACCAAGGCCGGACTGAAGTTCAAACCAGCCGCGCTCAACAGACTGCATAAAATGCATCTGTTCCTTAAAATTCTCAGCATACATCCGTAGGGAATCGCGTAAAATATCTTGCTCGGTCCGCTTTGTCTTTGTCGCTATCTCTTTAAGGATTGCTTCATCGTGTTCATCCAGCCTGAGACCGACTTGCTTTGTTTTTGCCATAACTGCCACCTCCTGATATCTTTGTTATCATTGTAGGTCGGTTTCGGTTTGGGCGCAAGTTGGATGACAGGTTACAGGCTATAGTTCTTATGGACGGATAAGTGCACTCCGTTCTCACGAAGACTGGCAGAGCTCCGTAAGTACCCCGCCACTCGCTTTGGGATGTACAAAGGCAATGCTGGCACCGTGGGCACCCTTGCGCGGTGTCTTATCGATCAAGCGAACCCCTTTGGTCTGTAGATCGGTGAGTGCTGCTTCGATATCTTCAACTTCGTAAGCAACATGATGGATCCCCTCGCCATTTTTCTCCAGAAATTTGGCAACCGGCGAATCGGGTGAGGTTGGCTCTAATAGCTCGATGCGGCTTTCACCAACCTGCAGAAAAGCGACGCGTACTTTCTGCTCGGCCACTTCTTCTATCCCTTCGAAATTCATCCCCATAATGTCGCGGTAGAAGGGGATGGCGGCTTCAATATTTTTTACGGCAATACCGATGTGTTCTACTTTCATATTCCTCTAATTTTACAAAGGTTATTTATACTTATTCTAAATAATTGCGTAATTTTGTGTTATACCCGAAAGATATCAATTCCTAGGGTAATATGAAGTAGTTTTTTATAAAGTAATGGAGTCCAATACAGAAATGCATATTGAAAGTGCCCAAATCCAAAAGGAGATTCAAAACCACCTGGGGTTGAAGGATGAAAATTTGCTTTTCGATTTCAATAGTATCGATGGAATCACAAAGCTTAATTTGATTACCATCAATCCAAAACACAAGCAATCGTTTCTTTTTTATTCTGTTACCGCCCACGACAAATTTGAGGCGTTGAACAA
>JAKIUS010000231.1 GCA_021647445.1 Geopsychrobacter sp.
GCCTTTATCTGTTGTCGGGCTATCCTCGCTCTGAAGAGCCTTCGGTCAGTGGTGTTAAGAAGAAGAAATTACAGAAATTACGCCGTTTGCGTAGTCGTAAATTGATTGACATTGAGGAATATCAGCAGACTCGTGAAAGGTTGTTGAAATGAAATATTTGCTTCTTTTTCTGCTTTTTATGGCGGTGCCAGCCTTTGCGGCTGAATTTTCGACAGATTGTCTCAATTGTCATCAGCAGGATGCGGCGAATCGTCAGTTGCAGCAGAGCGCTCATGCCGGGTTGCTCAGTTGTGCCGATTGTCATGGTGAAGACCATAAATCTGAAAATGTCGCACGTCGCTACGTCAGTGCCGAGGTCTGTGGTGGCTGTCATGAAAAGCAACTTGAAGAGCATCGCAACAGTCGGCATGGTCTGGGGTTACATGCCGGTTGGGGCTGTACGCGCAGTATGCCGGATCGCAATAAAGGCGAATGTCGTTTTTGCCATCAAAAGGGCGATACCCTGCCGATTTCAACGGTTCAATGCGCACGTTTTATCAAACAGAGTAGTGAAATGGGCCAGATCGGGTGTAATCGCTGTCATATGATTGAAAATTCCTGTGGCAGCTGTCATGGCAATCATATGACCAGCGCTAAGATCGTTCAGGATCCCATGGTCTGTGCCAAATGTCACATGGGGCCGGACCATCCACAGTGGGAGGCGTGGAAGACCTCTCAGCACGGCACCATGTTCAATAGCCTCGGAGCACCCTCGGCGCCGGACTGCCAGTCTTGTCATATGCCTACTGGCTCACATAATATCTCCGCTGGTTTAACTGCACCGCCTAGCGGTCAACCCTATGCCGCAGTTAAAGCCGCTGCCCAGCGTCAGAAGATGCTCGATATCTGTCAGCAGTGTCATGCACGCGGCTTCGCCGCTCGTGATCTCAAAAACGCCGATGCCGTGCGGCTGCAGACCCTGGCACTGGTTGATGAAGCGCGCAGGATTATCCGTGATCTTGATGACCGGGGGCTACTTGACCCGCCACCGCAAACCCGTCTTGCGCATCCGCAACGAGGGCAAAAACTGGTGCTGGATGGCACCATGCTTTACGAAGATATTTCGCATATCGAAAGCCTGTTCTTTCGCTTGAGTAAGTATGCCGCGGCCAAGACCTTTAAGGGGGCTTTTCATCAGAATCCCGATTATACCCACTGGTACGGCAATGCCGAGGTCAAATTGCTGCTCAATGATATCAGGGGTGAGGCCAGTCGTCTGCGGGAACGTGGCAGTCAGAAGAGAACTGAGACTGCGCCTTCGGAGGCTGGACTCGATGAAAAAGCGCTTGAGGTATTGCAGAAACGTCATGAGCGTGGCGAATTGAGCGATGCTGATTATGCGGAGAAGAAGCGGCAAGTCCTGGAGCAGATACTGCAGTAGGTTGAGATGGATAAAGAGACCAAAGACCTAGGCGTTCTCGCCCTGTTTACCCATGTCTACTGTGCTGGGCATCATGCCGATGCGCAGCGCGAATCAGTCGAAATCGGCCTGGAAAAGAGCCTAAATTACCGCTATTGCGCGGCATGTGCTGATTTCCTGCAGTATGCACTGGAACGTCGCCAGCGTTGCCCGCTCGATCCGCGTCCCTCCTGCAAACATTGTCAGATTCACTGTTATCGCGCCGGGCATCGTGAAAAGGTGCGCGAGATTATGCGTTACTCGGGGTTGCGTTTGATCCGGCGTGGTCGTCTCGATCTGCTCTGGCATTACCTGTTTTAGCTATTAGAGTTATCTGGTTATCCACTTCGCTCCACTTGGGCACGATGAGTTCGCGCACGCCATTTCCAGGGACGTATGAACCCATCCATGAGGCTTGACTGTCGCCATCCTTAGCGACAGACACCCTTCCAATGGCGCACGCAAACTCATCTCTTCTGCAGGTTGAGTCAAGTGGATAACCAGAAAGTAATATTGCCAAGTGATCGGGCTCTTATTGTCGGACAGCCTCCAGCCGATCATCGACAATGCCACGGGGACGCTGTATGCTCGGCCCCGCTCCAAGTTTGCCCGCAGAAAGGGATCTCTCATGTCGTCAACCACCAAACTGCAACTGAACTTCACTGACCGGGTCGGGATTATTGCCGATATCGCCAACCTGATGTCTCGGCAGGCGGTCAATATTGCCTCCATGGAGGTCGACGTAGAGGAGGTTCACACCACCGTTTACCTGGAGGTCGACGCCCCCAGCACCATCGACTGGGACGCCTTTTACAACGAGTTGCGCACGATCTCCGACCTCAAAGATATCGCCACCATCCAGACCCTGCCCCAGGAAAAGCGTGAAAAACGGCTACAGGTGGTGCTGAACAACATGAGCGACGGGATTCTGGGGATAGACGATCAGGGCGAGGTGGTCATCATCAATCGGGTCGCTCAAAACATCCTCGGCTGCGATGCCCGAACAGCAACCGGCAGAAATATTAGTGAACTGAACCTCAGCGACCATGGGCTACTTGAATGCCTGACGGGGAAGAGTTTCAGTAACCGAAAACGGAACCTGATCGCCGAACACGGACGCTTTCAGTTCTTGTCTACCGGCAAACCGATCCACGATTCTTCGCAGCGAATTGTCGGTGCCATCGAAATCATGAAGGATATGCAGGAGATCAAAGAACTCTCCAACGCAGTGACACTCTCAGCGCAGTTCAGCTTCAGTGACATGATCGGGGAGAGTCCCGCACTGATGGAGGCGATCTCATTTGCCCAGAAGATCGCCGCGACCGATGCCGTGGTCTCGATCCACGGCGAGAGCGGCACGGGCAAGGAACTCTTTGCCCATGCCATCCATACCGAAAGCGGCCGTCGCGGCCCCTTTATCCCGCTCAACTGTGCGGCCCTGCCGGAGACCCTGCTGGAGAGCGAGCTGTTCGGCTACGTAGGCGGAGCATTTTCAGGCGCTCTTAAAGAGGGGAAGGCAGGTCTTTTCGAGGGTGCCAAAGACGGCACCATCTTTCTCGACGAAATCGCGGAAATGCCCTTGGCCCTGCAGGCCAAGATGCTGCGTGTCATCCAGGAGAAGAAGGTCCGCCGGATCGGCAGCAGTCAGGAGCTAGCGATCAATGCCCGAATCATTACCGCCACCAATAAGGACCTGGCAAAGATGGTGGAGGAGAAACGGTTCCGCGAAGACCTTTATTACCGAATCTGCGTCTTTCCCATCCATATCCCCCCGTTGCGGGAACGCAGCGAAGACATCCGGATCTTAGTGGAGCACTTCCTGTTTCACCTCAATTCGCGACTCGGCAGGAACCTGCGCCCCCCCTCGGCGCAGGCCATTGAAAGGTTGTGCCGCTACCCCTGGCCGGGCAATGTCCGGGAGCTGAGAAACGTTATCGAACGGACCGTCATCCTTAGCCCTACTGAAACTATCGAGCCCGATTCTCTCCTTTTCGGAACCGATCTCGGCAGTAGCATGAAGGGACTTGTCGGACAGATGGCGGACAGTTCGGAAGAGGGTTCGCTACCCTCTCTGATCAACCGCTACGAAAAACAGATCCTGGCCAACGCCCTAAAACAGTCCCACAGCAAGCGCCAGGCCGCCAAGCTGCTTGGTATTTCTCACACCACTCTGCTCAACAAGCTAAAAAAGCATAAAATATAAATGGAAAGAAACTGAACCACTGGAAACATATCTTTCCACTGACTATTTTCCTTTATCTTCCAGTATATTAGCCCGTCAGCTAAGCAAAAGTGGTCAGTTTTCGTGCCACGTACTAGGCTCACCCTCCCCACATAGACACTCCATCGCTCCCCTTGGGCACATATTTTCGGGAGAGTATAAAAAATTATTTACTCCTCCAGTAATCGCCGAAAACCGAGGCACAGAAGCTACATAACGTTGTTTTTTCTTGTCGATTGATCGACAAGATCACCCTTCAAAACAAGCGACAACCCCTCCGTTGGCAAGCGTTTTGCTCTGTCTGCCTCACAGCAAAACGCTGTTCTCATATTGAGTCTAAAAAACCATAACCGTCAATCAACGCACTAAAAGAGAGGTATCACAGATGATCGTAGGAATCCTAAAAGAGATCAAGGTCGAAGAGAATCGGGTCTGCATGACCCCCGCAGGCACCGAGATCATGAATAATCGCGGCCACGAAGTATTGGTCGAGTCGGATGCTGGAGTCGGCAGCGGCTTCGGTGATGACGACTACATTCGTGCCGGGGCCGAGATTGCCACCGGACCGGAGGAGGTCTACGCCAAGG
>JAKIUS010000232.1 GCA_021647445.1 Geopsychrobacter sp.
ATCCTCAAGGGGTAAATAATCGCCGCCATCACTGGCGAACACAGGGCCTAACCGCCCGCATGTTTACGAAACCAAAAATCTCAAGCCCCCTGTTTTAGCGACTTTACGGGGTGGCCGGGAATTGCTGATGATTATGTCTGATTCCACCGACCGTAGGGGCACGATTCATCGCGCCCGGCGTGTATTCAATCGCGCCCGGCATGTATCCCCGCATGCGCAGAATGACGGCTAAAGCGGATTTTGACTTTGCTTGTAAAGGGACCTTCTGTTTCGTGGCTGCAGGTTTATAGAACAAAACCGCTCAACCAGTAAAGCAACATTCCGACTAAAACCGTACCGCCCAGACTGCGGGTTTTGACGGCAAAAGCCAAAGTTGGAATGGCGACCAACAATTCAGGCTTCCCCAACTCAAAAGTGCGTGTCGGCTCCGTGCAAAAAAGCAGTGGGGCGAGCAAAGCACCGAGAATAGAGACTGGGATCAAACCGAGCCAGTCGACCAATCCCCTGGGCAGCTCTCGGTGCGCCAGATAGAGCAATGGCAGGGCGCGCGGCAGATAGGTGACTGCACCCATGCCAAAAAAGAGCAGCAGGTAATCGTTAAATGTCATGTGGTCCTCCCTGCTCTTTTTTGGAGCAGGTAGCCACCGCTGGCCGCACTGATGGCCGCACCGACGATATAGGAATCGCCAGGAATCAACAAATACCAACCGACTGAAATCATCGCGGCCAGCAGGCCGGTTAATATATAGATCCGACCATGCAGTTGAAAGACCAGCAGGCAGATAAACATGCTGGTCAAGGCGTAGTCGATGCCAAAGGCTCCCTGCGGCACAAACTGGCCGACTAATGCACCCGTCACCGTGGCACCAATCCAAACCGCGTTCGCAAGTTGATTGGTCACCAGGGCCCGCCAGCGATCCCAGTTGCCGGCACGAAACCGGGTCATGTTGACAGCGAAGCTCTCATCTGTGACACCGTAGGCAAAAATCGCCAGAAAACGTCGCCTTACGCCGGGCAGGTAAACCGCCAGGGCAGAACTCATCAAGGTGTGACGCAAATTCACAATAAAGGTCGTAAGGATAATGGCTGATGTCGATGCGCCCGCCGCCAGCATTGCGACACAAATAAATTGAGCGCTGCCAGCAAAAACCAGCGCCGACATCATCAGCACGGCCCACCAGGGGATTCCGGCCTGCTGGGCAAGCACCCCCAGCGCTAGGCCGATGGGGAAGTATCCTAGGCAGATTGGCCAGGCGGCGCTAACGCCTTGGCCGATGGGATTGTTAGCATTGTGCGTTAATTCATCCATGGATTGTCAGCATAGAGATCTGACCTCAAAAAACAAGGGCAAAAGATTTATGATTTGTGACCGTTAGGATGTCGAGCCCATTTGAGACCGTGGCTCGGGCCACACTTTTTACCTGTTGACTCCTTAAGACTACGTAGCAGGTTATACCGTATCCGGCTCCCGAGCCGCTGCGGTTTAACTCGAGGCTTATGTGGAGGTCAATGTCGGTCTTTTTTACACCAATTTTCAAGTCGCGGGGCAGGGGCGCGGTTGAACTTAAATTAAGTAGGCAGGGATCGGCAAAGCCAGAAGAGCGGAGACTTATTTGAATTCTGAGTGGAGCTTGGGGCTGATTGTAAAGAAAATCGACATTCACTCTCAATGGCGGCTTGAATAGGGGGATATCTATGTCGATAAATCTTACAATGCATGTTCTTCTTGCTCGAATACAATGAAAAGTATAGTTATTTCAGTCTGATATATTTGTGGCACACCACATGCATTGTGAACAGAAGACATCAATATATGGTCTCAATTCTTCAGGAGGAGGAAAATGACAATGAAAAAAATTATTTATGCACTAGTGGTGATTACCTTTTTAACAACGGGTAGCGCTTTTGCCTTGTCGATCTCCAATGACGGCAATTACACCCTCGATACAACCTCGGGCAAATATTATGATTCTGGCTCGGAAGCATTCTCGCTTGTCGATACTGACGGGGTATCAGATGATACGACAGCCTTGCTTTACTTTGAGTATGCCGGGTTCGAGCTGAAGAACAAATTCGGGCTCTATACCTATGACGAAGATATTGATGGCGTTGTAAGTGTAACCGGGAGTTTGGAGATTTTTGACGGGGCAGCTCAGGGAATCTACGACAATAACACTGCTGCTAATGCCCCGAGCACGACCGTGGCATTTGATTTTGCTGGTGGTACTGTTACTAATGTCGCAACTGGGGATTCTACCTCAATCAACCTGAATCGTTTTGGATTCTATCTTGACAGTCCTGGAACTTTTGCCAATAACAATGCAGGTGGTCCGTTATCCCGCTTCTATTCCCATACTTCATTGAACGATGACGAATACGATCATTTTAAATCCTATATTACCGGTGATAATACCGCTAGCGAATTACTTGGTGCTGATGTCGTCTTGGCGATTGAAGATCTCTGGGGCGGCGGCGATCAGGATTTCACCGATTTTGTTGTAGGCATCACTGATGTTGCACCCGTTCCCGAGCCCGGCACTCTGCTGTTGCTCGGTGCCGGCCTCATTGGCCTTGCCTTCCTGAAGCGTCGCAAAGAAGCATGATCGACTCCCTTTAAAAGGGGATGCTTGATAGATATAAAAGGGCGGTCGGTGCATCAGCACCGGCCGCTCTTTGTTTTTATCCGTCTCTCACCTCTACCAGAAATACCACTTCCCCGTCTGTAGCACATATATCCCCAAGGCAAAATTTGTAACCGCATGGGCCAAAATACACTGGGCGATGCTTCTGGTTTTGTAGAGCAGCAGGGCATAAGCCAGGCCAGCCATAATGCCGGCGATAATAAAATGGTGTTCCAG
This sequence comes from Geopsychrobacter sp., assembly GCA_021647445.1. Lineage (GTDB taxonomy): Bacteria > Desulfobacterota > Desulfuromonadia > Desulfuromonadales > Geopsychrobacteraceae > Geopsychrobacter. The sequence goes on from JAKIUS010000232.1 coordinate 2,859, forward strand.
GCCGAAGAGCCCGGCACCGATCAGGAACGAAGTCCAACTGAACTGGCCGACCGAGATTTTCGTAAAATCGCTGTCGATGATGTAACGCAACAAAAAGGAGCGCCAGAACAGCTCCTCCATCACCGGCACCATCAGTGCGGCACCGGCAACCCGGCTGATAACAATTGCCTGTCTGCCCAGTCCACTGGAAAACTGGTCGGGATCAAAACCTGTTGGTGGTTGCTGGCCAGGCATTAACCAGTCCATGTTTATCCATAAAAAAAAGACGGCCAGACCCAGCAGAATACTCAAACCACTTTTTCCTAAATGGCGAAGATCATGGAAGCAAACTTCGCTGTAATCACGCCAGAAGAAGATAAGCAGTCCGGTGACAAAAACAAGTTTTAGCGGATAGAGCATTTGCAGAGTCCGGGTTGAAATATCAACCCATCCGGTCTGATCAAGAGTACGCAGCCCCGCAACGATGCCGATAAATCCTAGGTACACAGCGAACGGGACGATGCGGGGCAGGGCAGCGCTTTTCAATGGTTTCCCTCCTTTGTGCCGAATAAGGCAAGTGCATTTTAGCAGGAATTCAAAGCATTTCATCGGAATCGTTCCGATGGAGATATTTATTACTGCTAACACTGTTTTACTGTTGACGCGCAGGGGGAGAGTCTCATATATTGTACAGTGCATTATGGTGGACGTCGCCGCTTAATAACTCCGTCTTGTTATTTCGTATAACGCTGTTACCCTGTAATTATGTTTTACTTCAGCCGGTCTGCTCGGTTAGATTTAGTTGTTTGTCTTGTAACATTGAGGGGATTTCATTGTCTGATTCCAGGCAGATATATATCATCGGGCAGAATCGCTTGCAGAACGACCTGATCTGCGATCACGTTATTGGCCAGATGGGCTTATCCTGCCGCAGTCTGCCAAGCCTTGACCGCTTACCGCAAAACTTTACCCATAAAAAGCAACGGAATTATTTGCTGCTGCTCGATTGCCAGGGCTATGGTTGCGGAGAGGTTCGTGATCTCCTTTCCGCCATCAGTAGTGAATTGACTTCTAGCTGCCTTACCGCATTCTTCAGCCTGTCTTCGTCCCTCGAGATTGAAAACAGTGCCTTGTCTCATGGAGTGCGGGGGTTTTTCTACGAAACCGATTCCGCTGCGAAGTTGGTCAAGGGGATCGAGATTCTTTTTTCCGGGGATTACTGGGTCTCACGCCAAAAATTGATCGACTGTCTGGTCTTGGGTAACGGACAAGGGGTCGTGGCGGCAGCTGAAAATTCCGTTGGTCAGATACTGACTTCGCGGGAGATTGAGATTCTTTCCCGGGTCGCGCTCGGCGAAAGCAATGAACTTATTGCTGAAAACCTCTACATCAGCCCGCATA